>JAJZIZ010000022.1 GCA_021846005.1 Microcaldota archaeon | reverse complement strand
ATCTCTCGTGAAACAAATGCAATGCAGCACACGGCAACACCAACGAATGATATAATGGCAGCAAAACAGCAAAGAAGGGAACCTGAGAAAAACAAGTATCTTAGAGCAGCTATGACCATCGTTTTCGTTGCCGGTTCCTTTGCTTCCATTGCGTATCTTTATTACAGCGGGCTTCCAGCATGGATCAGCGTGGCGGTTGCACTCATAGTTCTCATTGTTTCCGGGGAGGTAATCGCAGTGGCAAACGGGCTTGACGGTTCCTATGGGATATATATGCTCAAAAGCAGCAGAGGGCTGGATTTCATAGATTACCTTGCAGTAAAAGGAGGAAGATTCTGGAATGCCTTGGCAGAATGGGGGGCGGTTCTCAGCTTTGGCCTTCTTTCGTATGTGATCTTCAAGAAAGAAATAAACAAGAAGATACTAATTTTAGGAATGCTTTCGATAGCGGCAATGGTGTTTGTGGTCTTCCCCAACACGGAGCTTTTCCTGAGCTTCCTGAATATCCCAGGAGTCAATCTTTCAGGCTTCGGAGGCATAGGCCTGTTGCAGGTGGTGTTCTCGTGGACACTCGTCGCGCTTCTTGTAGTGAGCATATTCGGAGGGATTCTTTTCTTTATGATGGCGCTTCTCGGGCTTTCGGCTGCGGAGATAGCATATTCGATAGTCTCGGCAGTATCAAAGGCGGTTGCGACTGGAAATCCCAGCAGCTATGCGTCACTAAGCAGCCAGGTTCCAGGAGTTGCTCCTATAATACCTGGCCTTACAATACCCCTGTTCTCAGGGGTGCTTGCGCTTGCTGTCGTATTGGTAGTGCATGAATTTTCCCACGGAATTCTTGCAAGAATCTCAAAGATAAAACTTAAGAGCATGGGGATAGTGCCGTTTGGCGTTATACCGGTTGGGGCATTCGTAGAGCCGGATGAAAAACAGGTAGGCAGACTTGACAAGAGAAAACAGAACGGCATATTCGTTGCTGGAGTCTCTTCAAACTTCCTGATGACATTCGCATTTTTCGCCCTTACTGCCTTGATGATAATATATGTGACTCCGGCGTTTTTCAAGACTGGTGTTGTTGTGTCATCCACCATGCCGGGATACCCCGCATATAATACGATAAAGCCAGGATCCATATTGTACCGGTGGAACGGATATGTGGTCAAGAATCTTACCAGCGTTGAGGAAGCTGCTGGAAATTTCACGCCTTTTGCGCTTGTGTCAGTAGGCACAAACAACGGAAATTACACCTTCCAGACCAATGCAACGGGAAAGGTAGGGGTAGTTATACAAAATTCGCAAATACCTAAAGTGAAGGGCCCGATGCCGGGCATAGTGAGCTTCATATATTCATTTTTTGTGATATCGTTCGTGCTGAATTTCTTCGTTGGCGGAATGAATCTTATGCCGCTGCCTGCCTTTGACGGCTGGAGGATATACAAAAACAGGATAAAAAGCAAGAAGAAGATGCACATGATAGGATGGCTCATGGTAATAGCATTGATTGTACTTCTGCTGCCTTGGATCTGGATACTCTGATGTGTTTTTCATCCGCTTCTGGAAAGCGGCTTTTGCAGGAAGGATTACCAGGGAACTTTCTTGAGCTTCATTTTGTGTGCGCCGTGATTGGTAAGCACATGCAGAGCTCCTGTCAGCAGCAATATGAAGATTATGCCGGGTATCGAAGGCGTATGGCCTAGAGGCAGCGCAAAGAGCATGGCAAATATGACAAATGGATACTGGTCCAGAAAGAGCATCTTTGTGCCTTCTCCGGTTCCCATTCTCCTTTTTATGAAACTGCCAAAAAGATCACCGAACATGGTCCCAACGCTTAGAAGTATCCCGATAGGAAGCATGTACGGAAAAACAATTGATTCCAAGCCTGCCATTATGAAACCTGCGGCGAGCCCTGCGAAGAGGCCGCGGATTGTTTTGTGGCTTCCGAATATTGGTTTGCCCATGAACTTGCGGCCAAAGTCAAGAGGCTTTCCTCCTCCCAGGATTACAGGAGCGCCATTGGCAACGTATGCAGGCCAGATATATATCAGGGGATATATGAAAATCAGATAGAGATCTATTCCCAAGGAAAATTCACCATCATGCCAGTATTCCTTCAGCGAATGCCCTGGAGCCTCCTCCGCGGAACCTTGGCCCGTATTTTTCCCTTATGAAATCTATGGCGCTATGCTTTGACTCAGGCCCTGCCATGCAGATTGTTTCGCCCTTTTTGTTGGTTGCTATTGCGACTATGCCCGAATTCTTGGATACCAGAAGAGAGAGTGACTTCCTCATTATTTCCAGTGATTCGTCCAATTCCACAGATATGCTTGCATCTCCCTGATTGTTTGATTGGCTTGCCATGATATTTTCGGCTATCATTGAGGATATCCGCTCGCTGGTTTCCGAGAGCTGCTTTGCGAGCTTCCTGTTCTCCTCCTTGATGTGTACCTCCTTTTCGGCGAGGCCGAACATTTCAGAATTCAATGCTTTTGCGGCTCCGGACAATTCAGAATGAACTTTCCTGAAATAGTCAAGGGCGGCATTGCCAGCGGCAAATTCTATCCTGTCCACTCCGTCATGTATCCTCGAGGTGCTTATTACCTTTACCATCCCTATTGAATATTCCCTGCCGGAAACGTGAAGGCCTCCGCATGCCTCGGCGTCTATCAGATTTCCATGCAGATCTCTTATCACTACCATGCGCATGCTTTTTGTTGGCATTCCGTGGCCCTGGTATATGGAAAAGCCGAATTCTTTCTCTGCCTTGCCTCTTTCCATATGCTCTATCTTCACCTTCATTCCGCTTGTTATGGCAGAGTTGACATATTCCTCCATTTTGTTTATCTGGCTTGCTTCCAATTTGTCATAATGTGAAACGTCTATGTGAGCCTTGTCAAATGATTTGCGGGTTCCTTCCTGCCAGGCGTGCTTGCCGAGTATACTCCTTGCAGCTGCGCTCATGAGATGAGTGGAGGTGTGGTGAGCCATCAGGCGATTCCGCCTTTCTATTTCAACCGCGCAGATTGCAGTTGCGCCTTTGGAAAGCCTGGCATTTCCAGTGACTGAATCTTTCATTATATGCACTATGACACCGCCTACCTTCTGCACGTCTTCAACCTCGAAGCCGTTTATTGAACCGTGGTCGGCTTCCTGGCCTCCGCCTTCGGGATAGAAAGGCGTCGAATCCAGAACAACCATCTTGTCCTCTGAATGCAGAATCTCCGATTCGGATCCGGTCGCCAGCGTGTAATAAAGAGGCTCGGTGTTTGGGAGACTTTCGAGATCTGCCTTTATCTTGAATGCTTTTTTCTTCTCCGCGAAATCACTTTTTAGAAGGTCGGCATATGCCCCGTCAGATGATTCTATCTCTATGCCATTCTTGGCAGCTGCGGATGCCACCAGTTCAGGAGTTATCCCATTGCTTTCATAGAGAACCTTTAATTGTTCCCTGCCTATCTTTGCCTTCTTCTGTATGAGATTCTGGATTATCCTGCTTGCATTTTCAGTAGTACGCGCGTATCTCTGGCGTTCTACTTCTGCCACTTCCGAGAGTATGCCAAGATTCTCGCCCAGCTCAGGATAAAGACCCTTAAGCTCTTCGGCATGTATTGCGGCTATATCCTCCACGCTGAAATCCATCCCGTATTCCTTTATGAAAGAGAATGCCCTCCTAAGTATGACACGCAGATTGTATCCCCCGCCTATGTTCGAAGGCAGTGCGCCGTCGGATATCGCGAAGAGCAGCGTGCGCACGTGGTCCAAAACCGCATAATAGGATTGCATGGGCTTTATCTTCTTTTCATAATCATGCTGCGATATTCCTGTCTTTGAAAGTATTGCAGATACCTTTTTGCCATAGTCTCCCTTTTCGGTAACGTCAAGCTCGCTTGCGTACCCGGCAAACTTCCTGAAATGATCGCGCTCGAGTTCGAAAGGCAGCCTGGCCTTTGATTTTTCTATGACTGGATGGAAGACTGCATCGTATGCATTGTCAAATCCAGTATGGAACCAGAGAAGCCGCTCAAAGCCCCATCCGACATCGACAACCATGCTGGGAAGTTCCTTTGCCTTGCCGTCATGCGCTTCAAACTGGGTAAATACGCTGTTTACCAGCTCGACTCCGTTTGAAAAGCTTTCAAGGCATGGGCCGAACTCGGAGAAATCTCCCATCGCCCAGACATCTTCGCTGTATACGAGATTTTCCTTTTTTACGCCAAGCATTCCTGTAAGGAACTTGTAATTGAGGTCTATGGTCCTGTCGCGCCAGTAGCCCTCTGCAGGGTAATTGAATGCGTGCTGACCGGCCATCATGAAGCTGGTGAAGTGCCTTCCTGTCACTCCTACGTTTTCTATGTCCGGAAATCTCAGGCATATCTGAGGCACTATCAGGGGATTCGCCCCGTATTCAAAAGACATTGCGCCGTTCTCTATGCGCTGGAAGTCCTGTATGCTTGCTATTGTGAAATAGAGATCCTGCCTCCATCTGCTTACTACAGGATATCGGTCTATCACGGCGTGGCCATTTTTGCTGAAGAAATCGGAGAACTTTTTCCAGAAATCGACATAGCCGATAGGAGAAGGTTTCTCCTTGAAGAACGTATAGGGAGTATGTTCAGGATCGTCGCATAGCTCCCTCTCGCTTGAGCTCCAGAAGTTCTTGCCGCATACCTTGCACTGCCTCCTTTCAAAGCCCTCTTCCCTGAAAAGCTCAGTCGAGTAATATGAATCGTAGTCTTTCCCGAATTCCTTTCTTAGTTCGTTCTTGTCCAGTTTTTCCAAATTCAGCATCATGACACCTTGCCGCTCCACGCAGTGCATTCCTTTCCGAAGAATCTGCAGCTGTTGCACTTCCACTTCTCGCTTTCGGCCACGGGCTTTGCTTCCCGCTCGCCGCTCCAGTAAAGCATTGAGTCCTTAAGCCAGCTGCTGAGCATCGGTTCATCGTAGGTTACCTTGACATTTGAAACCAGTTCCTTTGTCTCCCTTGCGAAATACCTTATCTCCACGCTCTCGCTTATCTCGGGAATGTTAAGCATTGCATCGAACATCTTCCTGTACATCTCCTTTGTTGTCTGAAGCTCTTTCTTGATGCCTATGCTTTCAAGGCCTTCTGCAAATTCCTTGGATATTGGCATGTTGTCTATCGAGTATGAGCTTGAAAAGTTTGCCATTGTATACCTTTCTTGCCTTATGTCTTCCAGAAGTTTCTTGTAGAGGGATGCCTGTATCTTGTCTGGACGCAGTCTCGCTTCGGAAATCGAGTCTGCACCCTTGACGGTTTTGTCTTCCACGACAACAACCTTTCCGTTTTCAATCCTTAGCTCGTCCAGCTGTCCGGAAACCTTGAAGCCGTTTATCGATCCGTAGAGCTTCAACTCCCTGCAGAATCCCTTCTCCGCCAATGATGATAGCGATGTGTAGTTCTCATATGCTGTTTTGTAGAGCCTGTCAGGCCATGTGGAAGGAGGGACTGAAAGAGGCACGAATACGGCAGACTTCTGAACCTCATGAAAATCTGTCCCTTTCTTCATTGCGAATGTCTGCGGCATCGGAGTCGTTATGTAAAGCTCCATCTGCTTCTCGCACCACGCCTGGCTAGCTATTTCTTTTGCGCTTATGCTATTCTTGCGCAGCCTTTGGAGCGCACTTTGCCTTATTCCCATGAAATTACCGCAGATTGACAAAATCAGACCGCCTACCTATCTTCATCGCAAAAAGCTCAGCGATCACCTATGTCATCATATGCCTTTTTATTGGTTAGCCAAAGTTAATAATCTTATGTCAATGCGTGATTATGAGCTCTTTATTTTCGACTGGGACGGCACCCTGAGCACATCTATGATGATAGTGAGAGTATCAAACCTGCTGAGAATGAGATACCGCAGGGAACACATCCTGAAGCACAAGGAAGATTACATAGCAAATGCGGGAAGAAAAATAAAAAGCATCGAGAGAGCAGATGTCTTTTATTCGAAACTCTATGACATATACTCAAGGTTTGCAAAGCCCAGCCTGAAGCCCGGAGCTATGGAATTGCTGGAAGAGCTCAGGAAACAGGGCAAAAAAGTGGCAATATTCAGCGACTCGCAGAGCTACAGGCTGATGCTGGAGGCCAGAACGCTTGGGATTGTGGAGAAGGTGGATTTCATACTCAGCGCGAGCTCGATTGACAGCTACAAGCCGGATCCCTCCGGGCTTATGCTCATAGCCAAAAAATACAGGAAGAATATGAAAAAGTGCTTATACATAGGAGACATGCCTTCCGACATTGCCACTGCGAAATTCGCCGGCATGGATTCGTGCGCCCTTGGCGACGGCCTGTCCGCCTATGGCAGACTGAAGGAAGTGAAGCCTGACTACATCTTTAGGAATACCCGAGCATTGCTAAAGGAAATTTCTTATTGAGCTCAAGTATTTCATGGGTTTGTATCTTTTTGTTTTTCCTTGTGAGCCACATTCTGATGAAGCTTGAGAGGTCAGCTTCGTGATTCCTGAAGGAATGGCCTGCTCCGTCAACTATGACGCCTGTGTAGCTCTTCGAGGAAGTCCTGGCCTTCAAAATCCTCAGATACTGAAGCACGGGCTTTGCCGCATACTCCTCCTTGCTTCCGAAAACCGCACATATGGGAACGCCTATGCCTGCAAATTCCCTGAGGTTTCCTTCATAATTAAAAATCCTTGATTCCGGATTTTTAGGATCTGCAAACGAAAGAAACCTGTTTGGCGAGAAATGCGATGGTATTTCCGGGCTTGGGTCATTGCCAAGACCGCGCTTTGCCATTGATTTTGAGAATGCCACTGCTTTTCCGAAGTTTTTCCCGAGGACTTTTTTGTGTATGGCATAATCATCGGCAGGCGCGAGAAGTATGAGTCCCTTGACATCTCGGGATTTCCTCCTGTACTGATAGTATGCTATCTTCTGGCATCCGGTACTGTGCCCTGCAAGAATTATCTCTGAAAACCGGAAACTTTTCATGGCGGCTATTGCAGCGTCTATGTCAAGAAGGCATTCCCCGAATTTTTCCAGGTCGGTTCCCGCGGCGAACTTGTCCCGCACTGAACCCCTGACAGTCTTTATGACAGAGACTGCATCGTGGCCTCTTGTGTTGACGGAAAATAGGGAATAGCCAGCATCGCGTATCTCATTTGCTATTGCAAACTGAAGGCTGCTGCCGTAGAAATTGCCAGTCATCCCGTGCACGTATATGACGCATTTCCTCGATTTTGTTGAACCGGTAAGAAAACCGTTCAGCACTGAACCGTCATTTGCCCTGAACTCGATAAGATTTCCTTCTGCAACCTTGGATACTTTCATTCACATCCTTTGAAAATTTACACCGAATAGGCTTAATAGGTTTTGTATTTTGAAGATGCAGAACAGAAGGCGGCCATTCTGAATGCAGATCCCATTAGGTGACACCCTCCCATCCATAAACGGCGTGGGCTTCCTCTGCGTTCATTTAAGTATGCGGACGCATGTATAGAAAATTAGTGTCGTCTTTTCCAGGTCTTCCTTGAAACATTATGGTTATATATTCCGTGCGTATAGGTAGATAGGTAGATAATTACGAACATTGAAAAAGAAAAAGCACTGACAAAAATAGGAAGGGATGCTGATGCTGCTCCTAAAACATTAGCTGCCGATAATAGTTTCAGAGAGTATCTTAGTGATCTTGCAGCAAGGGTAAAAAAGCCTGTTCCGATACAAAAGATAGGATTGCGCAGGAGGACGTTGGGGTTTGCGGTGCTCGCGGGACTAAGCGTCTCAGTCCCAATAAGCGCTACCGCGGGGAGTACAGGTGAGACGCCAGAGGATGTAGCCCTTACACGGCTAAATGTGGTGCCTTCAGCAGGAATAGCAGTGACCAGCGGAAAGCCTACCAAGGAGATTCTGGGAATCATAAAAATCGACAAGGCACCAGAAGGAAGATCGTATGACATACAAAATAAGGTAGCGTATGGAAATAAAAAAACTGACGATTTTTCACTGCAGTTGAACGCCTATGCGCATATAAAAGAGGAAGGAGGGAAAGAAGTGGATCTTTGGTTGCAGAACGTAGAAGTGCTTATTAAAAATCCAGAGGCTAAAGACCCAAATCAAGAGTGGTTGGCAATGAAAAACGTCGACGTATTTAAAATAGAAACAGACAAGGAAAAAATAAACATTGCAAAGCAAGATAACTCGTTTAAAAAGGTTGTAGAATATTACGCAGATAGTAAACATCAAAAAAAGTTTGCCGTGTCTTCAGCCATAAAACCTGGAGAAATTACGATGCGTGCAAACGAGGATCTGGAGGACAGCAGCGCCTATAAAATCCATAACTATGTCAATTTGGATTATGCGACAGCTTACAATGGAAGGGTTAAAGACGTAACATTCCCGGAAGAGGCAGCAGTGGATATATCAATTAAGAAGGTTGGCGCGTGGGAAATCCAGATAGATTTTAGTGACATACCAATAAAGAATGGAAATTTTGAATGGGAAAAGAGAAAAGTGATTGCGTCTGCTAGCTATTTTGATCCTGATGGCATAATCGGGAATAAAACGAAAATCAAAAGCGCAGACATAGAATTCAGCAAAGACCAGCAAGCGTCCATGGTAGCTGCAGGAGGATTAAATGCACAACACTATGTTCCGGACAAGTTTGATGCAAAACTTGGAATATATTCTGTTGAAGATGGGAACCTTGTGCCGTTGAAGCTTGGGGATACTGTAGACCATTCGACAATGGAAGGAATTACAGGAGTGCAAGTTAAGCAGCTGTCACCAAATTGGGTAGAGGTGACGACTCCTTCGGTTGATTCGGAAGCCAAGAAGGTAGGAAGATAAGTTGGTTCTGAATCGATTTCTAGATCGCCGTTTGTTTTTGTCGGCAGGACTCGCATGCTTGCACCGCATGCTTTTTTGAACACCGCGACGTCCAAAAAAGATTATTAAAGCCTGCTTGCAATGTAATAATACGGAGATGTGCGTCAATGATGAAACATGCAAGAAAAGCGAAAGATGGCAGCACTGAATACAATGAAAGAATAAAGTCAGATGCGGATTTCCATGCGTATGTCGATAATATCGCAGAAAGGGTAAAGAGAGGAGGAGAGCGCAGGCACAAGCAAAGAATCGTTGGAATCGCGGTCCTTGCAGGGCTGGGTTTCGGGGTTTCCGCGAGCCAACTGCATGCGGAAGAGAGTGGAAGCCGTACACTGCGTCCTATTTTTCCTGTGGAGGATTTCAAGAAATCCGCGGGAATCGCAGTAAAAGAGGGGAATCCCGCCAAGGAAATTCTTGCAGTCGCAGAGATTAAGGAGAGCCCAAAAGGCAATTCATACGATAGTTACGATAAAGAGTCGGTAAATGGGTTTTCAATCCAGCTAAATGCGTATGTAGACATAAAGACAAAGAATCATGACCAGTATCTCTGGGTGCAGAATGTTGATGTTTTTGGCAAATTCACTAAAGCGAAATGGAAATTCGTAAATGAACTTTTTGGCAACTTGGGAGGATGGAAAATCATCAAGGAAGTCGACATATTTAAATTGGGAGACGTGGAAAAAAATCTAATCATGACAGGAGATAGAGACCAGACTGAAGACAAACAGCTTAGAAGGGCATTAAAAATACCCGGAGGGCAGCTTGAAGGGAAAGCCGAGATAAGCATGAATGAGGTTATGAAACCTCCGGGATATGCGCTGGTCTATAACCAGAAAGTCGCAGATACAGCAACATTCCCATATGTAAGCGCATTGGATATATCAGTCCAGAAGATTGATGAAACCACCGTTAAGATATATTTTAACAGCATACCGATTAAGAACGGAGTCCTCGATTGGGAAAGGAAAAAGGTAATTGTTTCGGCGAAATATCACGACAATGAACCCATAGAAGATACCAGCATAAGGTTCGGAAAGGACAATAAAGCAGCAATCACAGTAGGAGGCCTAGGCAACGGAAGCCATTTTAATGCAGTTAGATTTAATGCAGAAATGGGCATATATTCAGTTGAAGAAAAAAGGGTGCTTGTGCCGTTAAAACTTGGAGGCACCACAGATCCTTCCACCCAGGAAGGGATTACAGGCGTGCAAGTTAAGCAGCTGTCACCAAATTGGGTAGAGGTGACATCACCTGAAATTTCTGCCGAATCAGCAAAGAAAACAAGATAGATTTCAGCTGGAAGTTACGCGTTGCGAGCCTAATTAATGCAATATGTAGATATACACTTATTCGAGCGCGATCACGGCACGGCAAAGCGGCATCAATGACAAAGCACAGACTGCGAATTATCTGCTTCCCGTAACAAATTCGTTTCCAAAGAGATATT
>JAJZIZ010000021.1 GCA_021846005.1 Microcaldota archaeon | reverse complement strand
CTGAATTTATATGCCCTTATGACATTCATGCTTTTTATATCGTCATTCATTTTATATACCTTTACTGCGGTTCGCTTTCATCCCACCCCTGAAGGATGTGGGATTTCCCGCTCACTCTTGTTAAACGCAACGCATCAACCATAATCTTCCTTCAAGATTTATATACTTTCAGAACCTTCATTTCGCGGCATAACTATCCGCACTATCTGTAATGGATTTTGTAGTTGTACAATAAAGTGTGGCTTTCTCAGGCAATATCTCATACGGTAAGCTTACTAACTTTCGCGGAGTTGCTATAAGTTATCTGACAACTATCTGTAAACACGGCCGGCATATACTGCTTATATAATATGGCGGTCTATACCTAATTGTTGCAGCCTCTCATCGGGCCGCTCAGGTGTTTGATGGTGGGCCTTTGGGGTATTGCAGAAAAAATGATTGCCGGAAGATGGATAGCCGGGGAGGGAATTTCCGACGCCTTGGAAGTCTCTGAGAAGCTTAACCGGAGGAATGTCGGCGCGGTAATAAACTACCTGGGGGAAGATCTAAGGGACAGTGAAAAGATATCCAAAGCATGCAACAAATACATGCTTCTGATATCCGACATAAGCAAGGCCGGAATTAACGCGTCAATAGCAGTCAAACCCACGCAGCTCGGCCTGACTTTGGGATACAAGACCGCATCAGCTAATTATGGGAAGATAGTTTCGGCCGCGCGCAGAAAGAAAATATTCGTGTGGATGGACATGGAAGAGAGCAGGTATACGGATCTGAGCATAAAGCTATATCTGGAAAGGGTAAAAAGCAAAAATACCGGCATATGCATACAATCATATCTGCGGAGAAGCGAAGACGATGCTGCAAAACTGCTTCTAAGCGGCGCGACAATCCGCTTGGTAAAAGGAGCATACCGCGAGCCTCCAGAGATCGCCTTTGCGCAGAGGAAAGACGCAACAAGGAATTTCTCCAGGATAATGGGGCTGCTCTTCAGGAAATCTGAAAGGTTTATGGTGGCAACCCACGATCGCCAGCTAATATCACGGGCCATAAGCATGTCAGGAAAATCCGATGCGCGCGTATCGTTCGGAATGCTTAACGGTATAATGAACGACTATGCCTACAGGCTTGCGGAGAAACATGACGTGCAGCTTTATCTGCCGTTCGGCGAAGAATGGGTTTCCTATGGCTATAGGCGCATGAGGGAGCTAAGGAACTCAGTCCTTATAGCAAAATCACTGCTCCCCAGTCAACATTGAGGTAGTTCTGCATATGGATTACGATAACGATTTTGAAGACAAGTTTCTTGCAACTGAATACGGCCTGATACATTATAAAAGGCATGAGGGTGCCTCTGCCTCAAGTATTGTGCTTCTCCACGGCATGGCATCAAGCGTTCTCACATGGAAGCGGTTAGTTGGCGAGCTTCCGGCCCGTTTGGATGTATGCATGGTTGACCTGCTGGGCCATGGCAAATCAGCAGCCCCTGATATTGACTATAATGTGCACGTTCAAACCGGAATCCTTGGTGCAGTCCTTGCAGCAGAAAAAATTCGCAATCCATTCCTGATGGGCCATTCCTATGGTGGATGGGTCTCGGCAATTTTTGCAATTGAGAATCCCGTCAACGGCCTTATCCTTGAGGACTCCGGCGGCCTGAAGCTTTTTTATGAAGAGATAAAAGGCGATAAAAATCGCGAGCAATATAAAAAGGCGATGCTCTCAAAAGCAGCATCGCTAGGTGCCAACAAGCACGTTATGGAACATATACTTGACGATCAGTTCCGCGAAGGAGAGCTCGATTCCGAGTCACTTGGAAAGATAAAGGCGCCTTCGCTTATTATCTGGGGAAGCGAAGACAGTGTAATAAGCGTCAAATATGCTGCCATGTTCAACAAGATGCTTCCCGGAAGCAGGCTTGAGGTTATAGGAAACGCAAGGCATACTCCCCACTACACAAACGCATCAGATGTCTCCCGGATTCTGCTGGCATTCATCGTGGGGCATCCTTCCACATAGCCATGTATGCAAAAACCTTGGCATCTTCTACAATGTTGCTCAGGTTGGCGTATTCGTTGGGTTCATGCGCCACATCATCTCCAGTAGACCAGACTGCCGTCTGCATTCCTTTCTTTCTGAAAAAAGCCGCGCACGTTCCTCCTCCAATGCCTACGACTTCCGGACTCAATCCACGAAGTTCCTTAAGTGCAGACTTGAGCAGCTGTACTATCTCTGAGCCTTCTCTGGTCTGCGGCACAGCGTCTTCCCTGTTGAATTCCTCTATCTTTATTTTGAATTCGCCGAATTCCTGGTCTCTTGCAACGTCTTCAATGTCTTTTATTACCATGCCAAGGTCGTACTGCGGCAGAATCCTGCAGTCGAGATATGATATCTCCATGCTGGGTATTATGTTGACGCTATCGACGTTCTTCTCGTGCTTGGTTACCTCAAATGTCGACACAGGCGGATCGAATATCGCATTGGAGGCATTATACTTATCATGGAGCATGGTGTCTATCCTGTTAAGGAATATTATCGCCTGCCTGTAAGCGTTAATGCCTTTCTCCGGAGTGCTAGCATGAGCCTGGGCCCCCAATACTGTTATCTTAAGCCAGAGCATTCCCTTTTCAGCTATTTCTATCTTGTTCCCGTCCTTGCTGCCCCAATCCGGTACAAGTATAAGGTCATCCTTTCCAAAGACATGCTCCTCTATGAGTTTCCGTATTCCATACTTGCTCCCTAATTCTTCGTCAGCCACCAGCGCCACTCCCATGCCGAACCTCAGTTTCACTTCTGTATCTTTCAATGCCCTCAGCGCAAAAATGCCAGAAATGACTCCCTGCCCATTGTCAAGGGTTCCTCTACCATAAATCCTGTCTCCTTCGACCCTTGCCTTGAACGGATCGCTCTTCCAAAGCGCGGCGTTTCCCTCGCTGACTGTGTCGATATGGGCAATTATCCAGAGGGTGCGTTCCTCATTGCCGATCCTGGAAACCAGATTAGACCTCGTCGTTCCAGTATCATCGGTGTAATCGTGTCTTCGCACCGCAACTCCCCAGCTTTCGAGTATCTCCTCCAGCATGTCAGCGCGTTTAGACTCGCCGCCGCCTCCGGAAAGAGGCGATATTGCAGCAATCCCAACCATTTTTTCCAGTAACGCTGCCATTTCTTCCTTGTAACCCGTTATCCTTCCACTAACCAGACCGAAATCCTCGCCACTCAATTCCAACACCCCAAATAATATATAAGCTTCAACATCTATTCTTTAATAATGTCGCTAAAAATAAAAAAACAGGTATACGACAACGTCCACGGTTATATAGGGCTTACCGATACGGAATTGAGACTCGTCGATACTCCAATCTTCCAGAGGCTGCGCCAGATAAAGCAACTGGGCCCTGTATATCTGGTATATCCTGGAGCAATGCATACGCGATTTGCACACAGTCTGGGCACCATGTTCATGATGGATCTCTTCCTGAAAAATGCAGTCAAAAGCGAAGTTACCGACGATGACGCTCAGAAGCTGCGCCTGGCCGCGCTTCTTCATGACATAGGCCACTATCCATTCTCGCATACTCTTGAACGATACGTAGAAAACAACCTCGACGGCGCGTCTCATGAAGATTTCGGCTGCGAGATAATCCGCAACATACTCTCGGACAAGCTTGAGAACTACAGCGCAGAAGAAATAATCCGCATTATTTCTGGCAAGGGCAAGAAAGAATTTGGCATGCTTCTTTCATCGACCCTCGATGCTGACAAATCCGATTACATGCTCCGGGATTCCTATAACACGGGGGTTCCTTACGGCAGGGTGGGGATAATGAGCATGCTTCGCATAATCAATTTTGAAAAAGACAGGATAATCTTCGAGAAGGACGAATCTCCTGTGGAAAATTTTATAATAGGCAGATATCATCTCTACAAAGCGCTGGTGTATCATAAAACCGTCGTAGGATTTGATGTGCTGCTGCAGACTATATTCGGATTTCTTGTCGAAGAAGGCTACCTCGCAGATCCGAACAGCCTTTCAACCGAGGAAGAAATTCTCGGGTATACTGACGATTCCGTGATGGCCGCAATGCACGAGTACCTGTCAAAAGGCATCAGCGAGAAAAGGAAGAAAATGGTGATGATGTTTCTTGCAAGGATGCCGCCAAGGCTTGCCTATTCCACGACGCGCCTGATGCCGAATGGAAAAATCCCAAAGGAAATAACCGCAGTCGAAAAAATTGCAAATGATAAAAATCTCAGGGAAGAATTTGCAGAAAAGGCAGGGGTCGATCCGGAACTGGTGCTGCCCAACGCGATGAACGGGCTCAGATTCCTTGAAGATCCGGCAAACATACACATACGCAAAAAAGACGGAACCGTGCCTCTTGAAAAAGGCAATTCTATCATACTGAATATGCTAATGGGTAAGACAGTATATGATGCGAGGATATACTATGCCGGCAATCCTGCAAACAGGATAACAAGCGCATTTCTTAAAATGGTGTGATTTTTTGGGATTGAATTCGATAGAAGTTAAAAAGGCATTTGCAGAAAGCCTTGGGGAAAGCATGAAAAAGGTGATAGGCTTCATGGGCGTTGACATTTCAGTTTCAGTAGCAGAAATTGCCAATTCTATATCTATACCAAGACCCGAGCAGGGAGACTTCAGCTCATCCATCTGCTTTTCCCTTGCAAAGGCGGCAAAAAAATCCCCTGCCCTCATCGCGCACGAGATCGCCTCCGCAATGAATTCCGGCACCTCCAAAAAAGACTACATGAAGAAAATATCCGAAGAGAACGGATACATAAACCTGTGGATTGATGAAGTCAGGTATTCGGCATCCATACTCGAATCCATTCTTGAGGAAAAAGCAAAGTACGGCACTTCGGGTATAGGCGCTGGAATAAAGGCCATAATCGAGTTTCCAAGCGTAAATCCGAACAAGCCATGGCACATAGGCCATCTCCGCAACGCGCTTCTCGGAGATTCCATTTCCAGAATTCTTTCTGCAAACTCATATTCCATAGAACGCGAGGACTATATCGACGATTTGGGACTGCAAATGGCTGAAATATTATGGGGAGAAGACAAACTGGGAAGCCAGGAAGGCAAGAAATACGATACAATGCTCGGCGAAGCATATGTCCAGATTAACAAAGACATAACCGAGAAACACGCAGAATCTGATGTCAACGCGATCCTCAAAAAAATGGAAGACACGGAGAGCGAGGAGTCGCAGAAAATACGCAGAATATCCGAAAAAAGCGTGCGCGCCCAGTATGAAACGGCATTTGCATACGGCATCTATCATGATGTTCTAATATGGGAAAGCGATGTGGTGCGGAAAAGGCTTCTGAAAAACGCGCTGGAATTCATGGCGTTGAAAAAAATAACGTCATTGAGGACTTACGGCAAGTACAAAGACTGCACTGTTATAGCTTCAAATTCGGAGAAAACCGAAACAGAGGAATCCGACAGCGAGGACAACGTCAAGGTGCTGATAAGGAGCAACGGCGTGGCAACATATGTTGCAAAAGACCTCGCGTTTCATATGTGGAAGCTCGGAATCATAGATCCTGGATTCGAGTATTCCAAATTCCTGATGCAGCCTAACGGCCAAGAAGTATACACTTCATCTGACAAAGGCGCGCGCATGAATTTTGGCAGGGCTGACATTGCGATAAACATAATAGGTTCCGCGCAGCAACATCCCCAGAATCTTCTGAAGAAAGTTTTCGAGGAAATAACCGGAGAGTCAAGAATAATCCACATTGCTTACGGGGAAGTAAGCGTCAAGGGAGGCACGCTGAGCGGCAGAAAGGGCGGCTGGATGGGAACGGCAAAAAGCTATACTGCAGACGAGCTTCTTTCCGAGATGGAGAAAATTACAAGCCAGATAGTCGCAAACGGCAAAAAAGCCGAAGATTCCAAAGTTCTTCCTGACGTTCCACGCAAGGTCGCTCTGGCAGCGATAAAATTCGAATTCCTCAAAGTCGATCCGGAGAAAAAAGTGGTTTTTGAATGGGAAAAGGCGCTTGATCTCAACTCAAACAGCGGTCCCTATTGCATGTATACTTACGCCCGGGCCTCAAGAATACTTGAGAAGGCGGAGATGGCCCAGGATGGCTTCGATCTTGGCCCTGGCGACTTTTCAAGAGTAACACGCGGAGAGGATTTCAAGATAATAAAGCACATAGGCACGATGCAGGAAATCATAGAAAAGGCATGCAGGGAATACAAGCCAAGTATCATAGCAGGGTATGCAATGGAACTTTCACTGATGTTTTCAAATTTCTACGAAAGCATGCCTGTGCTCGGCGGCGGTGAAAGCAAAAACCTGCGGGTTGCCATAGTGATGGCGGCAAAACAAGCATTATTTAATATGCTCGGTTTAATAAATATAGAGACAGCAGAGAGGATGTAATAAGATAATGGGCCCGTAGCTCAGCTTGGATAGATCGGTTCCGTCCTAAGGAAAAGGCCGCGGGTTCAAAAAGGCATTTGCGGTATCCGCAAAGTCATGAAATTCCCGCCGGGCCCGTTATAATCTTATTCGGCCATCTGATGCAATGGTGAAAAAATGCCTGCAAAAAAACAAACACCCGTAAAGACTCCGAGCGTCATTGTAAAACCACTGGGAAAAACAGGAGGTCTTGACAACATACATCTTGCGCTCACGATTCTTGTGGTGGTATTGGTGGCACTTCTTCTGGCGGTCTCATACTCCAGGCAGTCTGCCCCATACAGCTTCACAAATTCATCTTTAAGCAATCCCAATGCCACTTGTGCCTATGGCATGATTAATGGCACATGCGTAGTTCCAATTCATAATTCTACCCAGGTAAAAATGGCAGCAGAGCGCTTCATTGCAGGCTACGATACTGTAAACACATCTCTCTCATTGCTTCCATACATCTCCGAAGTGGGCATGATGAACCTGAGCTATGATTCTGCAAACCATTACTGGTATGTCTTGTTCCCAATACAAAATCCAAGAACTAGATCTACGATACATTTCTCGCTTCTGATAAATGACAGCAACCTCTCCCAAATTATACCTATGATACAGACAATAGCACCATCAAATCCTTCCGCATCAGAGAATTTTGTCGCTTCAAAAGGGGTAGTGCAAATTTCCGGAAAGAGTTCGTGCAGCACGCAGGTCCCACTGCAGCTTTACTGGTTTGTCGACCCATACGAGCCGGGAGGCATAAGCAGCCTTGCAAACCTCACTGCCATTGCGTCGAAATACGGATCAAAGGTAGACGTTTCTCTTGAAATACTTTACTCCCAATATTCACAAAACATAGCAAATTCGGAAGGGCTGAACAACACTCTCTCCCTGGGGGATTATCTTTTCTGCTCATCCAAGCAGGGAGGCCAGCCATTCTATTCGTTTGTAAGCACTCTTGAAAAATCCTACCAGGGTGCATATATGCCGGCATCGCTTCTATCCGGATATGCTTCAAGTTCAGGACTTAATTCGAGCATGATGAACAGCTGCCTAAGCACTGCTGGCACATACATAAATCGCCAGGCCGTTCTGGCGAAATACTACGGGATAGCCTCCTCGCCTTCGGTTGTCACCGATTGCCAGTATCTTTCCCTGCCGCAGACTGCATCATACGCAATAAGCTATGCAAATTCCAGCATATAACTTCTGAAGAAGGACAACAAGCGCGCCCTTGGCGTAGCGCTTGTGCAGATCCTTCCTGAAGATTAGGATTGGATTGCTCATGCGGCAATATCAGCATCCGTTGAACTGTGAATATACCTTGTGATAAGTCTCAAGGGTGCCTATGTCAAACCATTCGCCGTCATTGATAACCGCTTCAATTTCCGTGCTGTTTACGAGCCAATGAAGGAAATGTCCCGGAGCATCAGGGTTGTTGTCTCCAGACAGGTATTCACTGAACTTAGGGATCATGTCTTTAGGGTAAAGATATATTCCAGTGCTTGCCATGGTCGAGGAAGGATTTTCAGGTTTCTCTTCGAATTTCACTATTCTTTTGCCTTGCAGCTGAACAATGCCGAATTTTTTTGCGTCTTCGACAGACCCGACATCATGAACGCAGACTGTTGCCTTCCTTCCTGAATTGATGAATTCATAAATCATATTGCGCAGACTCCATTTATAGAAATTGTCTCCTGCAACTATCATCATGTCATCGCTTACTCCTGCCTTTCCAATAGCATACTCGATGCCCCGTATTGCTCCTAGCTTCTCTTTATGTTCAGTTGTAGGTTCCACTATGATCTCGAGCTGCTTCGGGAATCCCGAAGCTCTTTTATTATCCATCCAGTATCTGAACTGCGCTTCAAACTTTTTGTTAGTCGATATTATTATCCTGTTAACTTCCTTGCAGTCTTTGATGTCATCCACTATGTTGTCAATTATTGGTTTGCCCCCTATCGCAAGAAGGGGTTTTGGTATAAAAAGGGTTATCGGTTCAAGCCTTGTGGCATAGCCTCCGCAGAGTATCAAAACATCCATTTTCTCACTGCCAATTATCATATATTATCATACTATCTTAACCCTTATAAATCTATGCATGCTTCCGGGGATCATATACCATCCGGAGAAAACAGGTGTGCAGCGCCGTCTCCTGCTCATACAGTGCGATCTAAGCCTGCTTTGCAGGATCGAGCACTTCTTCAAGAGTTTTCCTGTCCAGTATGCCGAGCTCAAGGCAGACGTCGATAACTCTTCTCTTTTCTCTGTAAGCCTTTCTGGCTATTTTTGCAGCTTTGCCATACCCTATATAAGGCGAGAGAGCAGTCGCAATTGAAGGATCCATTTCAAGGTATTCGGCTATTTTTTTCCTGTCCGCCCTGAGGCCGTGAATTGCCTTCCTTGCAAACGTCCTCGAGCCGGCCTCCAGTATCCTTATCGAGAACAATATATTGAATATAATGACAGGCTCAAAGACATTTATCTCAAGCTGGCCTGCACTGGCAGCCTCCCTTACTACTGTCCCGTTGCCGATTACCTGGAAGCATATCATATTGAGCATCTCAGGTATGCTGGGGTTTATCTTCCCAGGCATTATTGAAGACCCAGGCTGCACCGCCGGAAGAACAAGTTCGCCGATTCCCGAATTAGGGCCCGAGGAGAGCAGTCTTATATCATTGGAAATCTTTCCGAGAGCTATGGCAGCCTCTACGAGCGAATCGCTGACATTCAGTTCATCCATTCTGCTCTGCATTTCAGTGAATATGTTTGGCGACGGCCTGAATTCCGCGCCGAATTCCCTGCACAGTTCTTCTATTATATATTTTCTGTATTTACTTCCCGCATTGAGTCCCGTGCCTACGGCTGTTCCTCCTATTGGCAGCTTCAGAAGAAGCATCCTGGAAAGTTCCAGTGCCCTTATCGCGTTGCCCACCTCTCCTTCATATCCTCTGAATTCTTCTCCCATGCGTATAGGCACCGCATCCTGCAGGTGCGTTCTTCCCGGTTTTATTATGCTTCTAAACTCATCCTTCTTGCGGCCAAGCTCTCTCTCCAGCTCCTTCAGGCTTTTTATCAAATCTCCAAGCGCGGCAAAGACAGATATGTTCATGGCTGTGGGGAATGTGTCATTTGACGATTGCGACATGTTCACGTGGTCGTTCGGATGCACGATTGAATAATTGCCCTTCCGGCCTCCTAGAAGTTCTATGGCCTTGTTTGCTATAACCTCATTCACATTCATGTTTGTGCTGGTGCCTCCACCTGCCTGAAATACGTCAACGACAAACTGATCCATGAGATTTCCTTTCAGTATGAAATCGCAGGATTTTAATATCGCATCCTTTCTTTTTTTGTCAAGCTTTCCAGACCTGAAATTGGCAACCGCCGCGCATTTTTTCAGCGCAACATAATTTCTCAGGAATTCTTCCTGCAAGACAATGCCTGATATCCTGAAATTGCCCAATGCCCTTTCTGTTTCAGAGCCATAATATGCCGACGAAGGAACCTTTACCTTTCCGATCACATCCCTTTCGACTCTGTAGTTTTTGGCCATGGCATTACCTATTCATCGTCACTGCCTTCTTTTTCGGAGGCATTTTCCCTAAACATCCTGAACTTCAGGGACTGTATAGCTGCTGCTGGGTCTACTCCCTTCGGGCACACCTCCGAGCATGCCCCTGCGAATTCGCATCCCCATGCTCCTTCAAGGCTGTTAGCAAGATTGAGTCTTTTGGCCCCCATCTGGTCTCTGGAATCCATCGCATATCTATAGACTTGCGAAAGGGCCTGTGGCCCTGCAAATTCCTTATTTGAATTGGCTACCGGGCACGCATCCTGGCACAATCCGCACATTATGCAATATGAAAACGGCAGGTACATATCCCTTTCTTCCTTGCTTTGAGGATATACTGACTTTGTGATTGATTGTTCCTTTTCGTTTTTTCTATAAAGTCCTGGATGTATTTCCTTGTGCTTTGCAAAGAAATCATCAAAATCTGTGACAAGGTCTTTGAGAAGCGGATGGGCTCTCATCGGCTCGATTTCCACGCGCCCATTTCTGGCATTTTCCATGAGCGGCGTCTCACAGGCAAGGGAGGGCTTGCCATTGATAACCACTCCGCATGACCCGCAGATCCCCATTCTGCAGCTGTATCTTACCGCAAGGGTGCTGTCCTGTTCCGACTTTATGGATATGAGCGCATCGAGCACCGTGGTAAATCTGTTGGCTTTCACTGCATATGTTGATGATTCAAGCCTCCTTTCCTCCATGCTGAATCTTTTGAGGTTGATTCCTACTGTCTGCCCTGCTTTCTTCCGCACGCGTTCTCTCTTTCCTGCAGATACGACTATTCCGTGCAGAAGCGAATTGGCTTTGCCGTTCCTTTGCGAATACACTTCCGCAAAGCCTAATGCGCAATATACTGCAAGCCCAATCGCCGTCAGTACATCCAAAACTGCGGACATTTTGAGATAGTTCAGATATATTGATATTGTCTCGGCAGCGAACAGCAGCGGAACTGCCACCATTGCCGCATAAAACAATGCCATGTAATGCGACGCTTTCATACGAACCACATGTTAACTAGTATTATGAACAGGCCGCACCATACGGCAAGGCCGATATAGGGCATTATCCGATATAATGCCGAATAGGGGTTCTTTTTCTGGGTGCGCATGAAATACTCGTTGAACTTTCCGAATGCCGCTCCCCTGCTTGAAACAAGCGAGAATGCCTTGAATGCTGCCAGCAGCTGGGGCGTGAAGAGAATCCATGTTGCAATCACCAGGACTCGTGAGGCAAGGGTCATCTCCGCTGTTGGGAACGCGACGCCGAGCAGAAGGAACAAAGCAGTAAGAGGCGCCAGGAATATGAGTGCCCTGAAAAAAAGCATGTGCAGGAGCGCAGTCTTGTCGAATCTCCAAAGCCTGAATATGCTGGACTGCCTTCCTCTTACATCATATGAGTTATTCATGCGATCATCAATAAATTCTAGGTTCCGGCTTCCAACCCAGCAACTTTTCCC
>JAJZIZ010000020.1 GCA_021846005.1 Microcaldota archaeon | reverse complement strand
CAAGTTCATTGATTTTTCCAGCTTCGTTTCAGTATATAATCTCGGAGTGAATGCGAACAAAGAGGTCAGGAATGCTGTTAAAAAACAGGTTGACGTCCTAATGCATGCCGCATTCACTGACTATTATTCTGAATTGCCGGTTGTGTTTGCGGAGAACTTGGTGAAAATGATGCCTGCGGGATTCGGCAGGGTCTTTTACTCCAATTCTGGCACTGAGGCGATAGAGACCGCTTTGAAGTTCGCGAGGCTCTTTACTAAAAGGCAGTACAGCCTTGCCTTCTATGGAGGATTCCATGGCAGAACAATGGGCTCTCTTTCTCTGACAGCATCAAAGACGATACAAAGAGAGTTTTTCGGTCCCTTTAGTTCTGCCCTGCATGCGCCTTATGCCTACTGCTACAGATGCCCTTTTGGAAAGGAATACCCAGGATGCGGGATGGAATGTGTTGACTACATAAAAAAATATACGCTTGGAAAGGAGGCGTCGCCCAAAGAGGTCTCGGCCATATTCATGGAGCCCATACAGGGAGAAGGAGGATATATTGTGCCTCCAAAGGAATTCGTCAGGGGAATCAGGGAGATTGCTGATGATAGCGGGGCCCTGATGGTCTCCGATGAGATACAGGCAGGATACATGCGGACAGGCAGATTCCTTGCTCTGGACAATTTCGGTGTCAAGGCTGACATTTATACGATGGCAAAATCGATAGGAGGAGGCATACCGATGGGAGTCACCGTGACAAGAAAGTCGCTGGGGGACATAGAGCCTGGATCGCATGCAAATACCTTCGGAGGCAATCTTGTGGCAATGGCAGCCGCAGAAGCGTCCCTTTCGTATCTCAAGAGAAACATGAAGTCAATACAGTCTGGGGTCAGGAGAAAAGGGAACCTTGTAATGAAAAGGCTCAGCCAGATGAAGGAGAAATATGAGATAATAGGGGACGTGAGAGGCATCGGACTGATGATAGGAGTAGAGTTTGTCAAGGACAAGAAATCCAAGAAGTACGGAATTGAGGAACGCGAAAAGGTTATCTCAAAATGTTTTGACAGCAAGCTTCTCCTGCTGCCTGCAGGAAGCTCCACAATAAGGATAATACCGCCGCTGACAATCTCTGCTGAGAACCTTGAGAAAGGAATTGACATATTCGAAAACGCAGTTAAGGCAGTTTCGATGGAAGCATGAACTCAGGTCTGCTTCGGGCTACATGTACCTTCCAAGATTGAACTGGCCGGTGGTGCTTGTCTTCATTATTTCTTCAGGCACAGCGAATATGCTGCTTATCTCCTCCCTCACCAATACGAGGCGCTGCTTTATGTATGGATCGAGATCGTAGCGGTCGGCAAGCCCTATCGCCATTCCGAGATATTTCTCTATCCCGGCTTTCGAGATGGTCAGTATAAGCCTGCCTCCGTCTCTTGAGCACTTCCCGCTCAGCGGCACCCTCCGGTATTTGGCATTGCAGGATGAACACCTGAAGTTCTGTTTGGAAAAGGAATGCAGGTTTCCTATAAGGTCTGGTATAAAGTGGCTTATTATGAGTTTTCTGGCAGCGTCGGGCTTGTCTATGGCATAAATGCGATCCATGAGGGCAAATTCACCGTCCACTTTATCCTGCATGGTCTTGAATTGAGTATACTGGCTCTTCTTCGGAGAATTTTCAAGCGAGGTTGCCGAAGAGGCGTGGGTGAACCATAGCTTCTCGTATACTGATTCCGTGCCAAGGCGCTTCTCTATTATGTCGACTTCCGCGTCGGAAGGATACGCATAAGCGAATGTCTTTTCGTAGAAAGGCAGACCATACGATTCGGTGGCTTCCATTGCGTGGGCTTCGTCATCAACCTCTTCAGGAAGAAGATTGAGAGTCAGCACAAGTGGAGCGTCCATGCTGCCGCCGACGCTTGTAGGCAGAAATTCCCTGGAAAAATTCAACAGCGCGTCGAGAAGCATCATGGTGGTATCCTCGTCGCCGTCGCAGTTCCTTCTTCGCGCAGAAATAGTGTACGGATGCGAGAGGCCTACATTGACTTCGGCAAAACCGATGACGCGGTTCAGGACCCCGCATGAAGTATGGGGTGAGAGAGTGATTACCAGATGGCCAATCAGATCCCTGTAGTCAGATATGTTATAGAAGCTCTCAAGGCCGTAAAGGTCAGACAATAACTGGTCGACGAAACGGGAGACTTTGGTGAAGTATATTCCTGCCTTCTTGCTGAGAATGCAGTCCTGATGCCTGAGTTCAACAAGCTGGTTCACGTCAGTAAGTTCGTTTCCTTTATAGTCTTTGGTGTAATTAAGCTCTCTTAGTTTCTCTATCGAGACGCCGATCTCCGACGGATAGAAATGCGTCACCGGAACGTCAGTGGCATCGAAACGGGAGGTGCCGTCCTTGAATATGTATACCCCGTTCCTTGAACGGAGTATGCCTTTTTCTATAGGCTCTGCGACCTTGTCCTTGTTCGGGAGGCTCTTGAGGCATTTTATAACATCGGGGAGCTTGTTGATTCCAAGGCGCCTGAGACCCACTGAAACATCCTTGGTCAGGTCTATGGTGCGCTCGCCGTACGCGGCTGACCTTGAACCGCATTTGCCGCATGTCTCATCACCCGTAATGCTTGCGCAGTTCATGCACTTCCTAAGTATCAGGGCCTTGATCCCGCAGTCGGTACAATAGCCGGAGTCGATTGTCCTTTTGCATTTGGGACAGAAATAATTTGCCATTGAGACCTTGAGCCCTGACTTAAGTTTTTTCGAATCTGTCAGATAGGCCTTTGTAAGGTTGTGGTCGTTTCCGCCGTATGTGCCTATTGGAAATATTAAGTTTAGTGCAGGTTTCATGAGGCGTTCCTTTGCTTTTTCAGGCCTTCCTATCCTTGCGCCTATAAAAGTAGATCTTTTCACTATTGGAAACGGCGAGAGTGAATTTGCAAAGGCAATCGCATCGGACGCTTCCGGACAAGCGGAATGCCGCTGGTTTGCCTGTTCTGCGATGATTTCACCAGAGGAGGAAGCAAAACCCAAGGATGCAAGAAGGCTCTGCGCGTTTTCGTCGTATATGATTATCTTCCCGGAGATGAGGCGGTGCGGAACCTGAAGCAGTTCAAGAGTGCGCTTTGTCTCATTGTCAGACTCTATTTCAATTGATATCACGTCGAATATGCTCTTGTACTCTTTCACGGCTGGATAAATGCGCGAGGCAAGTGCGCTAAGGGACTTTGGAGGGAGGGTCTGGAATTCGAAGAGAAACTTTGGATGTATAGGTATGCCATGCCTTATCGAAAGCTCGAATGCTTCCCTGAATGTCGGAATCCCGGCAGGTATCGAAGATTCGTTCTTGGCCTTTAACTGCAATTCCCAGAGCTCTTCCACATAACTGCTTGGCTGTAGCTGCGTGTTGGATTTCTTGAAATCGCCGTAGGTCGCAAGCATATCGCCTATCGAGATTACCTCGGCTACGTCGCCTTTTATTTTCTGCGCCGTCTCCACATCGTTGACTCTGAACGCATCGCCTGACTTGAGCACCACAAAAGGCCCTTCTATGCTGTCTACAGGCACCGCGACGCATCCTTTTCCAGGATATTCTATCCTGAGCTGGGTGCCTATGGCTATGAAGCTGTCCAGTATCACCATTGTTGCCGGGCTAAAGCCTTTTGATGCTATCCCTGTGAACCTGCTCCGGCCATATCTCAACCTGAATCCCCCAGGTTTTCCAGGGTATGCAAGAATAGGCCTGCCAGCTACAAGCTCTTCCAGGAAGACTGCTGCATCTTCTTTAGATGCTGATTTTTTCGATACTGATTTTATCACGCCGTTGAGCCATTCCCATTCCAGGCCTACGTTTTTTGTCTCCTTGAGCATCTTTTTGGCCTTTTGGGCAATGCCTTCGCAGATGACAAGCGAGATTCCTCCCCTTACCCTGTTTGTTACCAGCACCTCCTTGCCTGCCGCGTCTGTCCTGTGCAGGTTTCCATTGACGCTTACCTCTATTGTTTCGGTAGGAACGCCGTCCACGCATACGGGACAGTTCTCGACTATGGTTCGTATGTCTTCAGGAGGTGGCCTGTACTGCAACCTTGCCGCCCTAGTATGATAGAGTTCTGCCTCTTCTACATAGCGCTCTATTTCTTCTTTGGAAGGTTTGTATCGGTCTATCCCGAATATTTTTCTCGTGTAATCTGTCAGAGCTACGGAAAGCGCAGCCGCTGTGCCGCCTGCGCCTCTTATAGGCCCTGCATAGGAAATTGCAAGATAGGATGTTCCGTCAGGATTCTTGTAGCTGTCTATGCCCTTTATGCCTTCAGTTGGAGCTACAAGCACGCCTTCGGTGAGGATCGCGGTGCCTACCCTGACTGCAAGCTCTATGCGCTTTGTCTGTTCATAACTGGAAAATTCGTCGTTACGGCATATCTCACCAGCAACATCGAATGCCAATCTGCTTCTTCCCTGGCTGTTGAGCTTTTTCCTTATGATATCGCTGATGCCCCTGACTCCTATCAGACCCTCGACCCTGCTTGCCAGGTCAGGAGCCGGAAGTATCTCCACCTCGGCTTTTGGGTCCAGGCCTTTTGCCCTGGCCTTCTCCGCGAGTGAGTAGGCCTTGTGGAAATCTTTGGATAGTATTTCAAAATACTCATTGTTGTTCAGAAGATCACGCAAGCGAATTGAAATCCATGCTCCAGAGCGCGCCGCTCTTTGCATGATATATTGGAAGTATTGCAGGAGTAGGCATATGTCCCAGCTTGACCTGGTAAGATGTCCTTGCCTGCCATGTGCCGCTGTTTATTACCTGCGTTCCGTGATAATCGGCATAGCCGTTCTTGTGCAGATGGCCCATGTGCAGTATGTCTGGCACTTCGTCCATCACCAATGAGTCCTTTTTGCTTGGCATTATGGGATTATCGCCGTATATAGGGGAAACGTGCCTTTTCTTGAGCACCTCTATCATTGCGCTTTCAGGTTTTGAATAACTGCACCCTGGAATTGCCTGTATCACTGAGTCGAGAGAAGTGCCGTGATATGCCAAGGTATTTATCCCGTGCATCTTCACATACCCAGGGTTTGATACCAGATGTATGTTGTCTTTCTTGAAATCTTTTTTAATCAGATCGTCGCCAAGCGGGGGCTGGGGCTCGGCACGCTGCAGGGCATCATGGTTGCCTCCCAGGACAAATACCTCTATGTGTTCGGGTATCTGATTCAGGTACCTGAAAAGCGCATCATACTGTTTGTAAATGTCATTTATGCTCAGCTCCTTGTCCTGATTGGGATAGACGCCTATCCCGTCCACAAGGTCTCCGCTTATTACAAAATATTTTATCTTCTCGGCTATATCCTTTCTCACGTCAATCTTGCCGTTCAGCCATTCTATGAATTTCTCGAACTGTTTATCGAGAAAAAGCTTGCTGCCTATGTGTATGTCTGATGCGAAGGCTATTGCTATGTCATCCTCAGTCTTCTTTATCTGCCTTATCGGAATGTCAGGCCATATCACTCCGTCTGCAATCAGAAACGGAGACGATATCCTCCCTTTTATGGCTATTACTTCGTCGTTGACTATCTTTGATGCGAAATCGAACAGCTCGTGCTTTTCTTTGCGCGATGTCCGCTCTGCCTTTATGAGCAGTACCTTGCCGGTTCCTGTCTCATCCTCTATGCTAAACATTACATGCCCGTTCTTGGTGACTGTTTTCTCATAGACCATTCCTATGACGCCGATATCCCTGCCGTTTGCATAGACTTTGAGATTTTCTATTTTGTTAGTTATGCTGACTCCGCCGGCTGACCTGCCCCTCTCTATCAGCAATCTTAGCTTATCAAATCTGTTCTTGAAATAAGCGGAGAAATCTTCCACGCCTGCGGGGGTCTTTTCTATTGCAGCGTTTTTTATGGTAAAATCAGCACGGACATCTTTGGCAGTGTCTTTTTTTGAGATAGAGCCTGTCACTTCAACTTTTGGAGATTTTTCTTGTTCTTCTTCGGGTGCTGGCTTCCCTATTATTTTTTTCAGTGTCTCTCTGTCTATTACTTTTAGTCCTTGTGATTTTCCGAAGAATTCCAAAGCCTTCCGGGATATGATTTCTGTTCCGATGCCTTTTATGTCGCTGTCGGTTATTTCGGAGCTTATTACTACCTTTCCGCTAAGTTTCTGTGCGAGTTCAGTTACAAGATTATCCCCATCTTTCATAGAAACCACAACAAGCAGATAGTCTATTTAGCATGGCAATATTATATAGGTTTTGGAGTAAAATTGTGATATAAAGTGTGAATACATGGATAGCAAGGACAAGGATCTCGGAATGACAGTAAAAAAGGCCGAGAATTTTTCTGAATGGTACCAGCAGGTTCTGATAAAATCGTCATTTATGGATTACACCGAAGTTTCTGGATGCCTTGCATTGCGTCCGGCCGCTTACGCCGCGTGGGAAATAATCAGCAGGGCTGTTGACGCTGAATTCAAGAAAGACGGGATTGAGAATGTTTATTTCCCAATGCTGATACCCGAAAGATTCCTGAACAAGGAAAAGGATCACGTGGAAGGATTTGCCCCGGAAGTCGCATGGGTAACCGCTGCTGGAAGCACTGAGTTCGAGGAGAGGCTGGCAGTAAGACCGACATCGGAAACCATAATGTATCCGAGTTTTTCAAAGTGGGTTAGATCGTGGAGGGATCTGCCGATGCGATACAACCAATGGAACAGCGTCATCAGGTGGGAATTCAAACACCCTACGCCATTCATAAGATCGAGGGAGTTCCTCTGGAATGAAGGACATACAGTATTTGCAACCAGGGAAGAAGCAGAGGCCGAAAGGGACAAGATACTAGGCATATATGTAAACGCGCTGAAGGATTATTTCGCTCTCCCTGGAATAGATGGGAAAAAGACTGACAATGAAAAGTTCGCAGGCGCAGTGGCAAGCTTCAGTGTTGAGCACATTATGCCAGATGGGTGGGCAATACAGGGGCCTGACTTCCATATAGACGGACAGAATTTTGCAAAGGCATTCGAAATAAAATTCCTTGACAAGGCGGGGAAGACTGAGTATGCCTGGCAGAATACATTTGCGATAAGCACCAGGGAACTTGGGGTCATGATTGCTACTCACGGAGACGACAAAGGACTCGTCTTGCCGCCGATGGTGGCTTATCTGCAAATCGTCATAGTCCCGATATACAGGAAAGACAATGGAGAAAACATAGTAACCTATGCGAAGAAGGCAGAAGAGACAATAAAGACAGTATTCAGGACAAGAATGGATATCAGGGAAGGATATTCTCCAGGATACAAATTCAGCGAGTGGGAACTGAAGGGGGTGCCGCTCAGGATTGAAATAGGAGAGAAGGAAGTGGTTGATGGAAACGTTACTCTTGTCAGAAGAGATACAGGCGAGAAGGTTGTTGTCAAGCTTGAAGAACTCCAGGACAAATGCAAAACCATTCTGGAAAAGATACAGGAAGATCTTTACACCAAAGCCAAAACATTCATGGAAGACAGGGTCAGGAGAGCTGAGACCTATGATGACATGAAGAAGCTGCTTGCGGAAGGAGGCATGGTGCATGCGGGATGGTGCGGCAAAACCGAATGCGAAAAAAAGGTCAAGGAGGAGACTGGCGCAAAGATAACCAATATGCCTTTTGACCAGGGAGTCAAGTCAGACAAATGCATATATTGCGGAATGCCTGCAGAGAGCATGGCAAACTTTGCCAGATCTTACTGAATGTGTTTTTAGTACAAACGCGCTAATTTAAATCAGTGAGATGCAGATAAATCGTTGTTAGCCCCATCGTCCAGCGGCCAAGGACGGCGGGCTTTGGACCCGCAAACACCGGTTCGAATCCGGTTGGGGCTATATTTTCTGCAGATGAGACTGCGATATTCCATATTCAGATCCGATGCTTTTGAGAGAATTTTTCATTGTTAGCAAAGCAGGAGTATTACTCGTCTCTCCATTTTATCAGATAAATCCCTAAAACCAGATAGACAATGGTTTCAATTATCAAGATCGCCAGCATGCTCCAGTCCATTGGCGCTATTCCGAAAAGCCCCTGTTCCAACACAGCGGCAGGAGTGGTTGGAAATATTGAAAGAAGGTATAGAATTGGCTTTGGAAGCAGAGTATAGGAGTAGAAAGTTGGAGGTATTATAGTCATGAAGATGCTGAGAAGGGAGGTTAGCCCCCATACATTCCTTGAGGTTTTTGTAAGGCCGCTTATCCAGAAAGCTATCGAAGATGTTGAAATGAGAACTATGCCGATGATGAAAAGTGTAAGCACGAAAGAGATCGGATTCAGCAGGTGCATATATAGGTCAAGGAGGAGGTAAATTATGAATCCCGGAAATGCCCAGGCCAGCGCCCCGAATATTTCGCCCAGAAGAAAGTCCATTTTTGTTGTGGCGGTAGTAATCAGAAGGTCAACATATCTTAGGTCAAACCTGAAGAAGGCGATGTTGCCTGCTTCAAATATGCCTACAGAGGTGGTTAGTGCTATGATGCCTCCGGCAAGCGCAAATGGAAGGTCCTTGCCATTCGAGAGTATCCATACCACAAAAAGAAGAGTCATTGGTGTTAGAGTGGTGGAGATTAGAAAAAGGTAATTGTCCCGTATCGATTTTAGAGACCGGTAATATGCGTTTGTAAATATATATCTAAGATTCAAGATTCACACCTTTTTTGATGAAGATATCATCAAGGGTTATCGGCTTTATTATGTCGCCTTCCATGACAAAGGACTCCGCTTCTTCTCTCTTTACATATGATACCCAGGTATTCCCAACGGGGATGCTGTTGCTGCGTTTTTTCATGCTCTCTACACGTACCATTTTCTCCAAAGGTTTCAGTAACTGCCTGACGCTTCCTTTAGAAAGGATTTTGCCTTTGTCCACCATGAGAACATCGTCGGAAAGGGATTGGGCCTCTTCCATGTAGTGCGTTGTCAGGACTACCTGTCCTTTTGCCTTGCGGATTGCAGACCATACCTGGATTCTTGAAAATGGATCCAGGCCGGTGGTAGGCTCGTCGAGAAATATAGTATCTGCCCCTGATGCTATTGCCATGCCCACGAATATTTTTCTTTTCTGCCCTCCGGAAATGTCAGCTGCATGTTTGTTTCTTATATCCCAGATGCCGATTTCCTTCATGGCCTTCTCGGCCCGAAGCTTTGACTCCTTGATAGGCAGACCCCTCGCATGCAGATATAGCCGGAGATTGTCAAAAACAGTTATCCACCCTATTGGATTTATCTCTTGAGGTATGCTTACGGTAGTCTTGCGCACCGCCATAACATCCTTGATTATGTCATGTCCGTTTATGGAAGCTGTTCCAGAAGTCGGAAGCAGCTGGGTAGATAGCATGCGGATAAGCGTGGTCTTTCCGGCGCCGTTATGGCCTATGATAGAGGTTACCTTCTTATCCAGAACAAAACTCATTCCCTTTACTGCCTGTGTTCCGTCTTTGTAGGTTTTCTTTATGTTTTTAGCCTCTATCATTTTGAAACCTTGGCTCGGGATCATTTGAATTTATCTGAGGGAACTTTTAGCCTTGCTTATTTCCAGCGCCTTCAAAAGCGTCCATTCTACGTTTGGATATGTCTTGAGCTTTTTTATTTCAGAAGGGCCTACCCACCTGAATGCCCTGCTTTCCCCGTTTGAAACCTTGAGCCTTTTCCGCTTCGTTGCCTTTGCGAGATAGACCATGTCAAAATGGAGATGCTTGCCGGTTTTGTATTCTACATTTTCATACAAGATGGTAAATGGCTTCGGAAGCTCGTGCGCTTCTTTTCCCGAGTAGGATTTCCCGTCTTTGCAGTTCGGAGGATTTAGAAGTTTTACTTCAAATCCTGTTTCCTCCAATGTCTCCCTTACCGCTGTCTCGTGCGGCATTTCTCCGCTATCTACATGCCCCCCAGGATATAACCAGACATTCAGCTTCTTGTGCTTCAGAAGGTAGACTTTGCCTTTGTTGACTATGACTGATGAGGCGCATATGCATTTTTTTGGCATGTTATCGTTTACCATTAGACATCTAAATAATAGTATATTTCCATCGGATGCGGATGCTTCGCCATGGAACTTATCTCCTCGCGCTTCAGGTCTATGTAGGTATTTATGAGCCCTTCGTTGAATACTGGCTTCAGGAAGGCGCTGTCGGACTCGAGTTCATCGAGAGCCTGCTCAAGAGACCTTGGCAGGCTGAATATCTTCAGCTCTTTTCTTTTTTCTGGGCTGAGTTCGTATATGTTTTCATCCACATGATCAGAAGGCTCTATCTTGTTCTTTACCCCGTCCAGTCCGGCCATCATCAAGGCCGTGAATGAAAGATAGGGATTTGCCGATGCGTCTGGTGCCCTGTATTCTACACGCTTTGCCTTCTCCGAAGACTTGAAATGTGTCGGCACGCGTATTACGGCGCTTCTGTTGGACCTGCTCCATGCCTTGTATACGGGAGCCTCAAATCCCGGAATCAGTCTCCTGTAACTGTTGGTCGTAGGAGAAGATATCGCAGACAATGCACTGGCATGCTTGAGAATTCCGCCTATTACATATCTGCCAGTCTGGCTCAGCTGCGCATATTCGTCACTGGGATCATACATCGCATTTGTTTTCCCGTCAGAAGACCATATGCTGAAGTGAGTATGCATTCCTGTTCCGTTGTCCCCATACATGGGTTTCGGCATGAAAGTGGCAACCTTTCCGTATTTTGCCGCGACGTTCCTCAGTACATACTTGAGCACCTGAATCTTGTCTGCGGCGTCGGTCATGGTGGAGAACCTGAAGTTTATCTCGCCCTGTCCTGCTGTTGCAACTTCGTGATGAGCGGCTTCAATCTTGAAGCCAAATTCGCTGGAAAGCAGATTTATGGCCTCCATGCGTATATCCATGAGCCTGTCTATCGGAGGCGCAGGATAGTATCCTTCCTTGTGCCTGACAATGAATCCGCCGGAATTGCCCCATGGCGCTTCAGAGGAGGCTATCTTGTATCCCGTACCGCTTTGCGGCACGGCGACATCCAGATCTACTTTGTCGAATATGAAGAATTCGGGTTCGGGCCCGAAGAAACTTTTGTATCCCATTTCCCAAAGGTATTTCTCTCCGATTTCTGCTATCGCCCTTGGATCCCTTTCAAACCTTCCCCTGGAAGCTCCCCAATGCACTTCGCAGATCATCCTTGCGGTTTCAGATGTCCATGGTATCATGGTTATAGTATCAGGAATTGGAACCAGCAGCATGTCGCTCTCGTTTATCGTTGTGAATCCCTTTATGCTGCTGCCGTCTAGCTTCGCAAATCCCGTCTTGAAAATCTCTTCGTCAAATTCCGAGGAAGGGACTGTTATGTGGTGATATCTGCCGTTAAGGTCAGTAAACTGAAGATCTACCCATTTTACTCTTTTCTCCTCCAAGAAACGCAGAGCTTCCCTTATTCCCATCCAAACACCAGAAATAGAATGCCGCAATTGCTTTAAATAATTATCCTGCGATTTTGGAACTGCGCACTGCAGGGATTACTTTGCATGCGAAAGAATGGCACGGAAGCTGTGCAAGGCTATTATATCTTGCAATCCAATATAGTTTTGTGATGAGACGAGGTATTTCTGAATAGTGATGAGAGAGAGTCTCTGAGATTATTGCATGACGAAAAAGCTTTACTGGGAAGACGCATATATGAAGGAATTCAAGGCCTCAGTAAAAAATGCCGACGCGGAGAAAATCACACTCGACCAG
>JAJZIZ010000019.1 GCA_021846005.1 Microcaldota archaeon | reverse complement strand
GATCAAAAGATTGAATGGAAATATTGAGGCATCTATTCCCAATGACACTATAAAGAGCACAGCCGCAAAGACGAGCATCTCGCTCCGCGAGGTTCTTGTAAGCGAAAGTCCTCCAGAGCCTCCATAAAAGAGAACCACCGCAAGCGAAAGCAATGAAATTGCTATCGATGCCATTATGAAGAATTTAGTCGCAGCCTCAACGCTTTTCCTCGAAAGAAGTATCATGAACACCGAAGGGAGGCTTGCAAGTTCAAGTCCTATGAAGACAGTTATCAGGGAGTTTGACAGCGAGAGCATATACATTCCGGATAATGCAAACACTGCGAGGACTGCAAAGTCTCCATAATTGTCAGAATACGGATATGCAATAATGTTCACCAGAAACATTCCGAAGGAGAACATCGCAATGAGGAAAAGGGAGAACGGATTTACTGATATCACGTTGAAGAAAGTTCCCTGCAAGTTATAATAAAGTCCCGAAAGAGCCAGAATGCCGATAGCCGCAAGCAGTGCCGCATTATAGCAGAGCTGCAGGGATCTTTTCTCAAAGATCCTGAGCATAAGGTTTCCTACAAGAAGAATTGCCGAAATTGCAAAGAACGCAAGGATAAATATCATCTAATAACACCAAGGGCATACACATACCATAGGACAGCTACTGCTGTTACTATGAGCACGAACACGTAAGCGTTTATGTCTCCGGCAACGAGCCTCCTCATTTCCTTGCCTAAAAGGGCAGTTCCAATTCCTAGGCCTTCAAAAGCACCGCTTAACGATCTGTCAAATATTGAAATCCCTTCGGAAACGACCAGTATTGCCTCTGCAGAATAAAAATACAGAATATTGAATACGTCGCTGTTGTGGATTATGTGCGTAAGAGAGCCTGCAATCCTTTTTTTGTGCGAAAATGCATAGTAACTTACGAAAAGCCCAAGGAAAGCAAGTACTGTCTCTATAACTATATCATAAGGTTTGAATCCCAACACTGTCATGTATTTCTGAAGGTAGTATGCACTGCTTGAAAGGAAACTGCCCATGTAAAAGAACGCAGCCGAACTTAAGATGGCAAGCATCGCAAGGAATACCATGCTTGCTATCATGCTCTTCGGCATTCTTCTGTAGGCAAGCTTGGCTTCGTCATTTTCCGTTTTTTTCGAAGCGAGAAGGACCCACCTTATTATGAAGAAACTGGTCGAGAAGCCTATAATCGAAAGGAAAGCATATACTGCAAAGGACGTTGCAGATGAGCTAATGCCTATGCTTCCGAAAAATCCTGAGAACGGAACGAATCCAGCAAGAGACAGCACGCCTATCGCTGTTGTCAGGAAGATCAATCTGTTTTCCCTGAGCCCTGCTGTTTTATCAAGGGACTCTTCATTGGTAGCCTCCATTACTGCCCCTGAACTGAAGAAAAGCAATGACTTGTAGAAGCTTTGCACCAGGAAGAAGTACAGCGCTGCTGTTATGCTGCCTATGCTTGCTGCAAATATCATAAGCCCAAGTTCCTGTGTGGTTGAGTAGGCTATCACTCTCTTTATCTGCATCTCCTTTGCCGCTCCAAGGGTCGATATGAGAATGGTTATTGCGCTTAATATCATGAAAAGATAAAGAATATGCGCAGCGGAAAACAACGGATACAATATTATGAATGCAAAGACGCCTGCCTTTACCATTGTGGAAGAGTGGAGGAATGTAGATACCGGCGTAGGTCCTTCCATCGCATCAGGAAGCCATTCCTGAAACGGGAACTGGGCTGATTTTGTCAGTATGGCAACGCACAGCAAAAGCGCAGCGGCCAGAAGATATTCCGGATTGGAAGGAATCGCCCCTATGCTGAAGCTTCCTGTAGCTGTCCAGATTATTGCTATGGCAGCTATTATTGCGATGTCACCTATAAGCACTGTGGATATGGCTTTTCTTGCGGATCTTGCAGCGCTCGTCTTCTCCTTGTAAAATCCTATGAGCATGTAGCTCATTAAGCTGAGAAACTCCCAGGCCGCGAAAAGCGTTATGTAATTTCCGCTCATGGCAAAGACAAGCATTGCCGTTTCGAATATGAGCATCTCTATGTAGTATCTTCTCTGTTCGCTTGGCTTCTTCATGTACCCGAACGAATAGAAGAATATTGCAGGCGCGATAAGGAGGACTATCGCAAGCAGAAGCATGCTTACTGGAGTTATGCTCGCGCTGAAGCCCATGCTCGCGCCTCCTATGCTAAACCATCCTACATCGAATGCGCCATAATGTACGAAAAGCAGCAGTACCAGACTCGCAACTGTTCCTGCCAGCGCAAGATATCTAGGCAGCGAATTGCTCGGAAGCAATGCTATCAATGCTACTGCAAGCACAAGGGGCGCTATAAGAAGGAAAGGCAACATTATGATTACCACTTCATCTTGGAGAGTTTCGAGATGTCAAAACTTCTATCGCTTGACTTCATGTAAATGTAAAGTGCTATGACTGTTATTATCTCAGCCGAGGCAACTGCCCATATGGCGAAAAGCATCATTATTCCGCTAGGATCAGGATTCTGTATCCCGCTTATGAATGATACAAGCACTATTGTGCTAGCCGCAAGTATTATTTCGATGCCCAGCATGACTACTATAAGGTTCCGGTGTGCAGCTATACCGGCAAGTGCAATCGCTACAAGCGAGAATCCAAGCGCCAATACGTAATATATTGCAGCTATCATACTACCAGCTTGACAAATCTTCTCATTATCAATACGCTGCCTATCACTGCCGAGAAGAGCAGCAAGAGTAGCATGAAGAACACCGGATAATATTCAGAAATTGCAGATGCCGCGATATTCGCAAAACCGCTTCCATAGGGGAGCATGCCGCTGCCTGTCCACGCAAATATCAGCGCAATTCCTACTGCGGCCACTGCGAGTGCTGATATGAATCTGGTCTTGGAGAAGCCTCCCTGCGCTGTTTCTGATGCAACTGCGACTATCAAATATGTCGAAAGCCCTCCGACAAAGACAAAGAGCTGGAGAAGTGCTACGAACGCCTCTCCCAGAACTGCAAAAACAAGAGCACTTCCTATAAAAACGAAAGTAAGCGCAAGCACCGCGTGGAGAAGTCTTTTAGAAAGAAAGACCAGCAATCCTCCGCATATGGTCAGTCCTGCTATCACAATAATAAAAATATCCGATATCATTACTCTAACTCCTCTGGTCTCTTTATAAGCGTCCTTTTGTCATAAGTCTCATATATGTCCGTATCCTTGCCCAGCGTTAGACATTTCGGAGGGCATACCTCTTCACAGAGGGCACAGAAGAGGCATCTTTCAATGCCTATCTGCGGCATTTTTTTCAGGCCTTTGTCCGTTATTATCTCCACCATTGTTATGGTCTTGTTCGGGCATATCTTTTCGCAGGCCGAGCAGCTTATGCAGGTTTCCATATCCAGCTTGAGCATTCCTCTGTAGCTGTCCGGCAGGGATTCCCTCTCTTCAGGATATTCGACTGTGAATCGCTTCCTTCCAAGCGCCTTTACTGTCTCAACAAGCGGCTCTATCATGCTTCAACATCTCCGGGCCATTCCAAGCCCTGCGGCTTCCTCATCAATGCCTTCTCTTTCATATCTTTTGAATTGCATATCATGCTTATATACCCGACGTGCATGCAGAGGTCGATCTTCCGGATTCTCTCATCAGTGTTCATAAAAACAAAAAGAATGTTATCACCAGGTTTATCAGAGCCAGAGGCATCATCCACACCCATCCGAGTTTCAGTATCTTGTCGACTCGCATCCGCATTGTGGTAACGCGTATCAAAGTAATGAAGAACGCTATTATGAATGCTTTTATCAGCAGCCAAAGCGGCGCAGGAAGGAAAGGTCCTTCCCATCCGCCGAAGAAAAGTATTGCTATTAGAAGGCCTCCAAGAAGCATTCTTGTATAGTCGAGCAACAGGGAAAGAGCATAATAAGGCGCACTCAGGTCTGTAAGCCATCCTGCTATAAGTTCCGAATCCGCCTCGCGGGTATCGAACGGCGGCCTCTCAAGTTCTGCCAGCATGGCAACAAAGAAGACAAATAGTCCTATGGGCATGATTACGGCGAAAGGAAGCTTTGACTGCGCTGCTATAAGGCTGTTTATGCTGTAGCTGCCTGTGAACAATGCTATCGTTGCAACGACTATTATCATGGGCAACTCGTAGCTTATCAGCATGAGCACCGATCTCTGTGCGCTTATATCCGAGAATTTGTTTCCGCTCGCAAATCCTATCATGAAAAGTATTATCGGGGTGAAGCCCAATATGACAAATATGAACAGGAGCCCAAGACCCAGGCTGCTTGCCTGAAGCGACGGAGAAAATGGGATAAGGAATATTATGAAAACGTTTAATGCCACAAGCACAACCGGCGCCAGTGCTATAATCACCTTGTTGGCGTTCGCAGGCACTATTATTTCTTTGGCAAGAAGTTTCACCAAGTCTGCAAAATTCTGCAATATGCCGTACTTTCCCACATATGTGGGACCGTGCCTGTATTGCACTTTTGCTATGAGCTTTCTCTCGAACCATCCGAAAAAGTAAGAAAAGGCGAATATCAGTAACGCTATGATTATTCCATACACTACCAATCCAGCAAGGCTTATCGCTAAGCTATGGGAATTTATTGCGTTTTCTATTATGCTATCTATCGACATCTGCCATTACCAAATCTAAAGTTCCCATTATGGCGAAAAGGTCTGCAAATCTATTCCCCCTTGCCATGTAATCCAATGCCGAGAGGTTTATGAATGTAGGCGCCCTTATCGAGAGCCTGTAAGGTCCTTGCGGATCCCCTACCATATACATCATCTCTTCTCCTCTGGGATTCTCCCTGCTCACACTCACTATCCTATTCTTGACTGGCGGAGAAACAAGTTTAACTGGCATGCCCAGCGCATTTCCTTCAGGCATTTTGCCCAATGCCTTCCTTATCAGTCTTATACTTTCCTCAATTTCAAGCACACGCGCCCTGTACCTGGCAAGGTTGTCTCCCTGCTGCAGAACGACAGGATTGAAATCAAGTTTGTCATAAACATAGTATGGATTGTTCTTCCTTACGTCATACGATACTCCGGAAGCACGGAGAACCTGTCCTGTAACCCCCAGGTCAAGCGCTTCACTCCTGCTGATCCTGCCTATGTCCTTCATCCTTTGGATGAATATGGGATTCTTCTCTATGAATTTTTCATATTCCCTGAGCCTTTTTTCCAGGTAATCGAGAAATTTCAACGTTTCATCTCCAAATCCCTCTGGTATGTCCCTGGCAAGTCCCCCCAGCCTCATGTTAACGTAAAACATCCTCTGCCCTGTAGCAGTCTCGAGAAGTCTCAACGCCATGTCCCTGTCCCTGAAGCCCCACATGAAAGTGGTAAAGAGCTGCCCGAGGTCGTTGCATATGCTTCCCACCCAGAACAAATGGCTTGCAATCCTTTGCAATTCAAGGAGCACTACCCTGACATACTGCGCACGTTCGCTTACCTCTATTTCCATTGCCTTCTCTACCGTAGACACATAGAGATCATCCACGCTCATGGGTGCCATGTAGTCTATTTTTTCCATGTACGGGTGCGACTGCATGTACATTCTGGTTTCTACAAGTTTTTCCACTCCTCTGTGCAGGAAGCCTATATGTGGTTCTACTTTTGCTATGGTATCGCCATCAAGATGGACAACAAGCCTCAGAACCCCATGGGTGCTTGGGTGTATCGGGCCTACATTTACTTTTGTTATTGCCATTATTTTTGCCTTGTCGGATTATATCTTTACCTTATCTGTATTTTCTTTTCTGTCTGTATGCCTGTACATTCCTTCAAAAACTATCGCCGCCAGTTTTGTTGTAATATCATGATTCATATGGTTCTCCCCATATGAAATTTTTCCTTAGGGGGCTGGGCTTGCCGTCCCATTTTTCAAGCAGGAGCCTTTTTGCCTTCCTTCCCTTTATCTCTATGCCGAACATCTCGCTCATTTCCCTCTCGTACCAGTCTGCCGATCTGTGCAATTTCACTATAGTCGGAATCCAGAGGTCTGAAGGATCAATCTCTACCTCCAATGTGGTGTCTTCATTCTTTTCGGTATTCCTAAGGAAGTAGACTGCCTCTACGCTATTAACATAATCAACTGCTGTTATCTTTACCAAGTAGTCAAATCCCTGCTTCTTCATGGATTCTACTGTTTCCGTAAGCTCTGCGCGATCAATCTTCAACAGCTCCACCTAGTTTCTTTTGCAGTTTCATTATTGCACCAAAAAGATTCTCCGGCCTTGGCGGGCATCCTGCAACATAAACGTCCACGGGAAGCACCTGGTCTATTCCCTTTATTATATTGTAGCTTTCCCACCACGGGCCTCCGCATGTCGCACACTCGCCGAAGGCTATTACATATCTGGGCCTGGCCATCTGCTCATACATTCTCTTCAATTCGGGTATTATCGACTTTGTAACCCATCCTGCAACCAGCATGACATCGCATTGCCTTGGCGTAGCGCGGAAGAGCAGGTAACCCTTTCTTTCAGCATCAATCCTCGATGAGCCAAAGTCCATAAGCTCTATGGAACAGCAGGCAAGTCCAAACTGTAGCGGCCATACTGAGTTGTTTCTTGACCATTTTACCAGGTCGCCAGAAACCATCTTCGTGAGGTCCGACAGTTTGGAAAAGAGCACATTTGGCCTGACTTCCCTGTTTTTAAGGGAATCCGCAACAAGCTTGTCCATTTCCTGCTTTGCATTTTTGAATTCAGCGCTTTCATAATCTATCTCGTTGTCCATATTCATTTGCCTCTTGTTGCAAGCGCAATGGAGAAGAGCTCCAGCACAGAGCCTGAAACTGCAAACGCTATGATTGCAATATTTACTTCCATGCTCAACTCCCTGGCTGTCACGACCCACACGAGTATCACCGCTGCTATTACCTCAAAAGCCAGAAATGCGGAAAAATAATGGAAATATTCTTTCATGATCGTAAGCCTGTTCCCTGTGCTTTCTTCAGCGCTCTCAAAATTCAGGGTTGACACTTCATTCTGCGGCTTCCTTATCCTTATGAGTTTGGAAAAGACAAGCAGTGAGATGGGGAATAAAAATGAAAATATGGCAAATACTGCTATTGCAAGGTAATCTGAAGCCATACATAAAATAGAATAAATAGTTTATTAATATTTTGTAATAATTAGTAGTTTAAACGTGATTTTTAATCTTGCGGATACAATGTCATATATACTTACTGAAAAAACAAAGGAGATAATCCGAACCGGATTTATCAGGATCAGGGTTCTCAGAAGCGGCATGTTCCAGCAAATGACCTTCAAGATAAAGAAAGTAAGGTCTGGAAACATAGAGTATACTGAACTATTCATAGACCGTATGATAGATACTTCGGAACTGATACGCATAGTCAGGGAAACGGGCCTCCCTGTCGAGGCACACAATGGCAGGGCATTTCCCGAGGATTCATCTGCGTCAGACTTTCAAGGGCTTTAGACGGTGTGTCTTGGATGGGAATGCCGCACTTCCTTCATGCCAGAATATGCTTTGACCAGGAATCTGCTCTCCGGAATATTGCTGAAATAATTGCTTACTTCTGATATTATCTCATCGCAGAGATATTTTTTGGAACAGATTATTATTTCATTGCCTCTGCCTCCTGGATAGTCTATTTCATAAACCTTGAAGTATTTTCCAAGCATGCTAAGCAACTCTTTCTTTCTTATTGCAGAATTCATGGTTAATGCGTAGTTCACTGCAAAAATTCCATCTTTGGAAAGGGCACCATGGACGTATTTGGCGCTTTTCTTCAGGTAAAGTTCTTCCGGTATGCGTCCACCCACATATATGTCTGATATTATTATGTCGTATTCGGATCTCTTTTTCCTGACATACGATATTCCTTCGGAAATTGTTATTTTCGCATCCAGTTTCTTTGGCAGGAAAGTTTTAGAGAGCTTAACCATTTCCGGGCTCTTTTCCACAACCTCTATCAAGACCTTCTTCCCGAATATTTTCTTCATCTGGTATGGCATAGTGCCTCCGCCGAGTCCCATTATCAGGACACGCGGCCTGCGGAACATCGCAGGAAGCGGCAAGAGATAATCCCAATACTGATGTGTAAATATGCTTTCGTCAAAAATCTGCGAATGTATTATGTGATCGTATACGAGCTCCACTCTGTTCTTTTTTCTTACTACTACCACGTCTTTTCCTCCTATCTTTGCCGACGCGAGGACCTTCCATCCGAGAATTTTGTATATAGTCTCTTCAAGGCTCATGTTCTTTTCCCCTTCAGATGCCTTCCATGCGCGTGCATTCTGCACGTGCCAGTTTCTCTGTCATAATCCCGATCACAGACAAGCCTGCCGCAGAGAGAGCAGACATTAGACGCCAGGCGCCCGCACACATGACACAACCCTTCCATCAATTCATCTATTTGAAAGTTCTTCAAGATCTATCAGGTTCCCGTAAAGTTCCTTTGCATTCTCCTTGGAGAGAGGCTTCATTCCCTTGCTTTTTGCATATCTGCATTGGTATCTTATGTAGCTTTCGTTCACATTAGTATTCGGTTCTATCTCTTTGCACTTGTTTATGTAATCTATTATGACCCTTACAGCGTCTACTTCACTCATCTTCCTTATGTTGGTGAGATATGGCGCGAGCACAAGGTTGACTGTCCTATGCCTGACATCGGGAATCGGCGTGGCAAGCAGTTTTTCTATCCAACGATACCTCCCAGGCGCCTCGGCCGCTCCTTCCAGTTTTACTTCAGGAAGCTTTATTTTCAAAGAACATTCAATGATCTCTTTTGGCAGTTCTTTTCTGGGTATCGGAAGATTCTTCATGATTTCCTTTCTTATAATTCTTCTTAGTATTCCTATGGCAAGCCGCTCGCCCATTATTACCTTTCCTTTGTCAAGTTCCTGCAGCGAGAGCGCAAAGGCTTTGTTATCCGGAGCGTATCTGAGGTATTTTTCAAAGGGCATATAGAAATTTCCAGCATCTCTGAATATCTCCCCTCCAAGTTCAGAAGCCACTGCCAGTATCTCTTCTTCTCCGGCGACCTTCAGCGCATCTGCAGATCTCTTGGATTCTGCGTCAGCATATCTGAGCACCTCTCCCTTCCTGCCTATGGCGCTGACAAGCATTCTGGCATAGACATAGCTCATAAGGTGCGCATACTTGACGTCTTTTATGTTGGTCTTGTAGAAACCTATTTTCCCCTCCAACAGCGCCTTTTCCACCCTGGATCTGCCTTCTTCCATGTGCCTCTGGCTGAATGGCGGATTGGTTTCATGTACAAGCGCCTTTGAATCCTTAAGGAATGGGTATTTGTAGGCGCGGTCCAGCCTATCCTCTTCAGAAACTGCCATGATTATCTAAAAGTTTTAAAGGATATAAAACCATCTGCGTTCAAGGATTTGCAGCCGAAACTGGAAACTGGCAATAAGCGTTACTGAAAAGAGAACACATTGCTAAAGACTAACCGAAGACCCCATTGCCTGATACCTGGAACGCCTGGATTCCAGGGCCGCACGTGTTGGCCCATTCCACTTCAACAGTATAAAGCCCGCTGTCCAGTGTCACTGTATTGCTTGCAGGCCCAAATCCTGGTGAAATTCCCCATCCTGAATTTCCATATATGCTATTCCATGTGCTCGACCCGGAAGCCTGGTACCATGCGGCTATTGCATTATCTGCAAAAGCGTTGAATGTTACTGAGGTCGGATAATCCAGATATATCCCTGTTGATGCCATTGAAAGCGTTGTATTATAAGGCGGCGAGCATGATACTGCGTTGCTATTCAGGTAATAAAGGCTCTGCGGGAACTGCGACGATGGCGAGCCAAGGTAATCTCCAGAAGTTCCAGTTGTTGCAAACGCATAAGTGAACGAATTACCTTTTGTGCTGGGAACCCAATCTCCATCGTTTACTGTCCTGTACTTTGTGGGCAGATATGGCGAGCTGCTATATTGGGGCAGCTGTGTGGTATAGTTGCCTGCTTCTGCTATGACGCTGTATATTGGGGTTTGGAACGGCTGGGAATAAGCATAAAACGAACCCGCATAACTTACGCTTTCATTGCACGTGTTGAGGTTGACTAGCTGGGAATTGCAGTAATCTGCATTTATGCTGAAATAACCCTGCACTGCTTTTCCTATTACAAATCCCTTGTTTATCTTGGCAAGGCAGACTGCTTCTTCTCCTTGGAGAAGTCTTTCCGGCGCGCATATTCCTGTGTAGGCAACCTCCCTGTAGCTTACTATCACGTTGGACACTTCAATTGGTGCATTCTGCCCATTGTCCACAACCATGGTCACAAGCGAGAAACTGCTCCCCCTTCCTGAGTATATGCTTACCTGGCTGCAGGAAACGGATCCATATCCTGTGCATTGTGCGCCTATGTCGGTCCTTGTAGAAGAAACCAAAAAGAAAACGACCAGAATCGAAGATATCAGGATTATCACTACAAAGCTGTACGTAGTCATGAATTCGATAGCCGATTGGGACTTGCCGTATCTTGCCATTACCGACTAATGGAATGCTCATCTTAAAAATACTATCTTTGCTCCAAACAAGACAAAAAACTATAAGCTTGAAACGTATATTATCTATCCATGCTGAAAAAATTCAAAATGACCAAGATGGGCCAGGTATTCCTTGTCAATCGTGATATAGCTCTAAATGAGGCCGAACATGCCTATGGGAAGAATGTCCTGGAAATAGGGCCAGGGCATGGGATATTGACCTTGGAGCTTTGCGGAAAGGCCAAGAAAGTAATAGCGGTGGAGAAAGACAAACTGCTGTATGATGAGCTCAGGCGCAACTTCAATTTTGAAAATCTGGCATTGCTCAATGCGGACTTTTTGGACCTCACCGATCAGGAATTAGATCCTGCAGCCATTGACATAGTCATATCCAACATACCATATGTAATTTCCAGCGAGGTGATATCCTGGTTGGTAAAACACCGAAAGGAAGCCATTCTCTGCCTTCAAAAAGAGTTTGTAGGCCATATGATGGCCGCTCCTGGAACAAGGGATTATACCAAACTGAGCGTATTCTCATCGCTATCGTTAAGCATAAGTGAGATAATGGTAGTTGACAAGGGAAACTTTAATCCCATCCCTTCAATAGATTCCGAGATAATTTACCTCAAGCCGAAGGAGGGAGCAGATATTACGGAAGGTGAATGGCGTGTTATAAATGCACTCATGCAGCACAAGAAAAAAACAGTGAGGCGCGCCATATTGGATTCAGAATCATCGCTTCACACGGGCAAAGAGGTAGCAGATGCACTCTCTTCTGAAGACATATACTCCAAAAGACGCATATTCTCGATGAGTCCCGAGGAGCTGCTCCTTCTTGCCAGGCGCATCATATCCTTTCAGAATATGAAGGGTTCCTGAATCTCCTTCATTATCATGCTGTTGCTTATTCGCCTTCTGAAGTTATCCTCAGCTTCCTTTGACTTTTCCAGGCCAAGCACGGCCTTGTAATGCATGGGGGCAACTTTCTCTGCGTCAATTCTCAAAGCGGCGCTTATAGCTTCTTCGGGATCCATTGTATATGTGCCGCTCATCGGGAGAAGCGCAAGATCTACCTTTATCTTTTCCATTTCAGGTACAAAATCGGTATCGCCAGCGTGGTATATTTTGGCATTGCCTGTGTCAAGTATGTATCCGACCCATCCGTTGGCCTTAGGATGCTTGTCAAGCCTATCCGCCGCTGTATTGTATGCGGGTATGGTACTAAACTTGAGTATGTTTGACGAATATTCTTTGTTGGGCTCAACTCCTACGACCTTACCTATGGGTATCTTGTCCACGCTGTCTTTTGTCACGAATATCTGCGTTTCGTTTCCTGCTATCTTGCTAATGTCTTCCATATTCATATGGTCGAAATGCGGGTGCGTTATCAATATCGCATCGGCTTTCCTCGAATCCTCGGGTATCTTGAAAGGATCTATGTACACTGTCTTTCCATTTACATCAAGAACGAACGAGGCGTGTCCTATCCACTTCAGAAAATCAAATTCCATAATATCTTCCTGTATTATTATTCTATCTCAAATCTATTAAATAATGCTACCTTCGCAAAATCCACAACAAAAAGAAAGAGTATCGAAATCCCTGCAACTGCAAGTATGGGGGTGATATTCACTCTAGAGACGAATATGCCGAAATAGGCAAATGCCAATCCTGCCACTATCCCTCCTGCTGAACTTGCCAGAAGTATGTTGCTGGGTCTCGAAGCCTTCCAAAATGGTTTCTTTGTCCTCATGTTAAATATCACAAATTTGTTGGATATGTCAAGAAGCAGGAATGCGCACGTCTGGAACTGCACCACCGTAAGCCCAAGCGTTGCCTTCAAAGGCACAAGCAAAAGCATTTCAACAATCATTATTCCTCCCAACGCCACCATTGTATACATTATTGACCTGACTTTCCATGTGTCTGGAGACATGGAATAAGCCACATTATCGGTGGCTATTGCTATGTTGGCTATGTCATTGGTGAACATCAGCAGTATCAGCAGGAACGGTGTAATGCCTACAAAACCATGCATTCCTAAGAAGAGTATAGCGATGAATCCTATGGTCTGTACCACTCTGGATATCTTAGTCATCGCATATGTAAGCATTCTTTCGAATATTCTTCTGCTTTCCTTGATGGCTTCTATTATGACTGCTATGCCTTTCTTTGTTATCACCATCGCCGCCGCGCTTTTAGCCACGTCTGTGGCGTTGCTTACTGCAATGCCCACCTCTGCCTGCTTGAGGGCCGGAGCATCATTTATGCCGTCGCCAGTCATGCCTGTTATCTTGCGGTGGCTCTGCAGCGCCTTGACTATCGTATACTTGTCTTCTGGATATATGTTGGCACAGCTTCCTGCCTTTCTGATTATGTCAAAAAGGTTCT
>JAJZIZ010000018.1 GCA_021846005.1 Microcaldota archaeon | reverse complement strand
GTTTCAAATGATTCGGTATTCCTCAGATATTACAATGTGAAGGCTTTCTCTCCCTACAGCTCCAACAAGACCTTGTCCGATTATCCTTCTGCGGTCTTCGCCTACGTAGGGACTAATTCCAGTTCGGTAACCGAATACAATTCAGAGACAGCATACAAATACGTGAATTTCAGCATATATCTTCCGCGTAACTACTCCTGCTGACGTTTATTTATTTTCTATTCCTGATTCCTCGAGTATCATATTCAGGAGAGAAGGAATCTGGGTGACATCATCCTGGTCTGTGAAATGGCCCCTGTGCTTTTCAAGAATCATTTTTGCCCCAAGCATCTTTCCGAAATTCTCCTGATCTTTTTTTTCTACTGATTTGTCATTTTCCGAATAGAAGACAAAGAATTTTCCTGAACGGTCCTTCGCCCTGCCCCACCATATCCAGTCTTCCGTCCATTCCTCCGTATTCTGTTTTTCTTCTCCATACTGGCTTTTCAGCTCTGTCCATGGCGCCACTAAAAAGACTCCCCCAGCCATGCCGCTTTGCAGTGCAGAAAGATATCTGGCTATGGCAAGGCATCCAAAACCATGACCCACAAAATATGTATCATGGTCTGGATTTCCTGCTGTCTTGTAAAGCGTGCTTACCCATTCGTCAATCGGCACGGATTTAAGATCAGGCATATCAGGCGATACTACCTGAAAACCTTTTTCCAGAAGTTCTTGATTTAGCCACGGTATCCAGTCGCTCGTGGAGTCTCCGCCTGCTTTATGTATGATATACGCTTTTTTCATAATCATGCCTTCTACTTCATTTCATCATGGTTTTCCCAGGTCTGGGTCGTCGACTTTCTTCTTCTGGGCATATATACATACTCATGCCCCCATGGGTCTTTCATCTTCATCTTGTAAGGCCTCGCCTTCGTGTATTTTGAAAGTGCAAATTCGTCCTTCGTGGGCTCAGCGTCAAGCATGGGCCCCTGCTTCTCCGCATATTTGGGTTCCTTGTTAACCTTCACTATTGTTATGCAGGAAACCGGGCACTCTGTAGGGCATATCATGCATCCGGTGCACTTTGAAACCTGTATCGGGTATTCGGTCATGTATTCTGTTTCAGGCTTATCCTTGTCAGTGTCTTCAACCTTGGAATGCCTGGGCCTGGTGAAGTCAAGCGCATTTACTGGGCATGAGTCGCCGCACACTCCGCACTGTATGCATGTGCTGTCGTCAAATGTAAACTTGAATCCCATGTTGCTCTACTTCTTCTGCGCCTGCGCCTCCGGAGCCTGCACCTGTTTTATTACAGGGCTGGCTTTAGGCTCTACCCTCCTGTTCAATATGCCTCCTCTAAACGAATATATTATGGCAATAAGTCCGCATATCCCAAGTATCGTTATCGAGACGTAGAATGTGTATATCGAGAGTGCAGGATTATTCATTGAGTTAAGGTACTTGTAGGCGAATCCCCATATGTTGTTGACGTTAGTGGTGACTGTAGGGGGTAGCTTCGAAAGCTGGACTGCGCTTTCAGTGACAAGAATAACTCCTGATATATACAGAAGGGATCCTATCATGACGAATATTGAAACCAAGCTGTTGTAGAATGAATTGTCTTCGGTATCAACTACAAGCATGAGCACGAGCGCCATTGCAAAAAAGTCCACCGCAAGCGGGGCAAAAGGCATGGCTATCGGGAAGTCCTGGTATATTCCCGGCCAGAAAAGCATGAACCCCAGGAATACCACCAGGAATATGCTCGCGTCCCTCAGGATGACATAAATAAGCCACCAGATATCTGCCGCTATTCTAAGGGTGAACTTTTTCAGGATCCTGATAAAGTACCTTCTTGCTATCTGCACCGAGAGCGCAAGCACTGTAAGCATCGTCAGAAGTACAACTACTGTGTTTTCAGTGTAAGTAGCTCCTGCAGTTACGTAGTTATTTACTGCCGTACTGCTACTTGCGGCTATCTGCAATAAGAAATCTATCAAACCATTACCGGAAAAGCTGGGAATGAAAAGCTTTTATTGATTTCTGAACCATAGCGGCATCACCAAAGCGCAGGAAATTCTTGCTACATATTTTTATAATCTTCATGCGGATAAAATAGCATGGGCCGCAAACGACCGGAATGCACCACCTTGTATCTGTTGCATGTGCTGGGCAAAAGGTGGTCAATACCCGTCATAGAAAGCATAATTACAGAAGGCGGGAAGACTACTTTTAACTTTATGTTGCAGTCTTCGCCAGGCATGACTCCAAGAGGCCTCAGTGAAATATTGAAAGGGCTTTCAGACACCGGAATAATACGCAAGTCGGAATCCCGGAAGGAAGGTTCCATTCACACCAGTTACCGCCTCACTAAAAGCGGCGCTGAACTCGAAGAGATAATAAAAAGCCTGAAATCGTTCGGGACAAAGGCATATGGCAACAGCCCATTATGCAAGGACCGCAAATGCGCTGAATGCTCATTATTTTCCTACTGCGCCTCTGACTGAAAAAAATCATGCATATTCAACAGATTCGCAATTCTACTATACTTTTGTATACTTCACTATTTTTATCCTGCCTTTAATTTGTGTATACTCATTTTTCCATCCGAACTTGGCGGAAGTATAAATACCGATATGTAGTATCTCATCTGTTTGAAAATACTACCTGTTGTGGTTTTATGGCTGATTTCGTAATAAAGCGTGATGGATCTGTTGTGCCTTTCCAGATGGAAAAGATAAGGGATGCGATATTAAAAGCTATGGTCGCGGCAAAGTTCGGCCCTATAGACAGGTATGCCGAAGCTCTGAAGCTTGCAGTCGAGGTCTCCGGGAAAATCGACCAATATTACAAGACCCCGCCTTCCGTCGAGCAGATACAGGATTTCGTTGAAATGATTCTTATAGAGAACAATTATCCTGAACTTGCCAAATCGTACATACTCTACAGGCAGCAGCACAAGGACATACGCCAGCTCTCCTCACTGATGAAGGACATTGAGTCTGTGGAAGACTACATATACAAGAAAGACTGGGCAGTCAAGGAGAATGCAAACATGGACTACTCTCTGCAGGGGCTTAACAACTATGTCACATCTAAGATAGTCTCATCATACTGGCTGAACCGGATATATCCCGAAAAGCTCAAAATGATGCATCAAAGCGGCGATGTCCACATACACCAGCTCAATGTACTTGGCCCGTATTGTGTCGGATGGGATCTGAAGGATCTTCTGATAAGGGGTTTCGGAGGTGCCAGGGGCAAAGTGGAATCAAAGCCTGCAAGGCATTTCAGGACAGCCCTGATGCAGATAGTTAACTTCTTTTATACTCTACAGGGCGAAAGCGCAGGAGCACAGGCCTTTTCAAATTTCGATACCTACCTCGCGCCATTTATACGCTACGATGGCCTCAACTATGCACAAGTAAAGCAGGCCATGCAGGAGTTTCTATTCAACATGAATGTTCCGACCCGTGTAGGATTCCAGACTCCTTTCACTAACCTTACTCTTGATTTAAAGGTTCCCGAATACATAAAAAACGAGGGAGTTATCATCGGCGGAAAGATAACCGAGAACACCTACTCCGAGTTCCAGAATGAGATGGACATGTTGAACAAGGCCTTCGCAGAGGTTATGATCGAAGGAGACGCCGTCGGCAGGGTATTCACCTTTCCCATACCGACTTACAACATAACAAAGGATTTCGACTGGGAAAATCCGATATATGACTCTATCTGGGAGATGACAAGAAAGTACGGCATACCATACTTCTCCAATTTTATAAACAGCGACATGAAACCGGAAGACGCAAGGAGCATGTGCTGCAGGCTCAGGCTCGACACGCGGGAATTAAAGAAGCGAGGAGGCGGCCTATTCGGCGCAAACCCTCTTACCGGTTCCATAGGCGTATTCACAATAAACCTGCCAAGGCAGGCATACCTCTCGAAAAACGAAGCAGAATTCCGTCAACGCCTGAAATCGGTAATGGATGCCTCCAAAGAAGGCCTTGAGATAAAAAGGGAAATACTCGAAAAATTCACCGAAATGAACCTTTATCCATATTCCAAGCACTATCTGGCAGGCATAAAATCCGCATACGGAGAATACTGGAAGAATCATTTTGCCACCATAGGCATAGTGGGGATGAATGAGGCGTGCATGAATCTTCTCGGCAGCGAGAATAACATAGCAAGCCCAGAGGGAAGAAAATTTGCCATAAGGACAATAGACTTCGTCAGGGACGTCCTGGAAGGCTACCAGCTGGAAACCAATCATATATACAATCTTGAGGCTACCCCTGCCGAGAGCACTGCCTATTCCCTTGCACTAAAGGACAAGAAGGCATTTTCAGATATAATAGTTGCGAATGAGCATGCATATGTGAAAGGTGCAGCTCCATACTATACAAATTCGTCGCATCTTCCGGTTGGCTACAGCGATGATGTATTCGAGGTCCTTCAGCACCAGGATGAAATACAATCGAAATACACTGGAGGAACTGTCATACACACTTTTCTCGGGGAATCAATGCCTTCCACCGAATCGACCAAGAAGCTTGTACGAAGGATAGCTGAGAATTTCAAGCTGCCTTATTACACGATAACTCCAACATTCAGCGTCTGTCCGAAACATGGTTACATATACGGCAGGCATGAATACTGTCCAAAATGCGATGACCTCATACTGAAAAAGGTGGAAAAATGAAAGAAGAAATGCAAGTATTGGAAAAAGAGACTCTGGAAAGGCATGAAGCCGAAAGGACCAGGTGTGAAGTGTACTCCAGGATAGTGGGGTACCTGAGGCCTGTGTCCCAATGGAATCATGGGAAGAAGGAGGAGTTCGGGGACAGAAAGACCTATGACAGGACCAAGGAAGCTCTCAAGCTCTGAAGTTTTGATACCATGGTCGAGATAGGAGGTTTTCAGAGGGTCAGCTTGATGGATTACCCTGGGAAGATAACCTCCATCATCTTCCTTACCGGGTGCAATATGCGCTGTCCGTTCTGCCACAACGCCGAACTTGTAATGCGCAATTACAATTCGCTTCGCATCTATGGTGAAGATGAAATATTGGAAAAAATTTCCGAGGCGCTCAATTTTATAGAGGCGGTCACAATAACAGGCGGGGAACCTACTCTGCATCAGGATCTCGAGGAATTCCTTCTGAGATGCAAGAACCTGGGATTGTCTGTCAAGCTGGATACCAACGGCCTTAATCCTGAAAAGACCAAGAGGATAATCGAAAAGAATCTTGTAGATTACATTGCGATGGATGTAAAATCTGCACTCAATCCTGCAAGGTATTCAGCATCAACAGGATTGAAACACCAATCGTTGACCAGAAACATATCAGAGAGCATAAAACTCATAATAAACTCAGGAATAAGGCACGAATTCAGGACAACTGTTGTTCCGGGGCTTGTTTCGCCAGACGACCTGCTTGAAATAGCAGCATCAATAAAGGGAGCAGACGCATACTATCTGCAGCAATACAATCCGGGCAAGACTCTCGATCCAAAATTAGCCGAGGTAAAGCCCTACTCCCGCAATGTGCTTGACAAGGCATGCGCCCGGATATCGCAGTCTGGTCTGGTAACGCACTGCGAAGTGAGAGCTACCTGGTAAATTCAATTTCTCTGATCAAGATGCGCCAGGGCGTCAGAATAAAAATCAGTAGCTTCCAATATTACGCATGGAAAACTGGATGGCACTTGTCCTAGTTGCATTAGTGATAGTCGCGGTAGTGGGCGTGACTCTCTACCTGAGATCCTCTCATACAAACAAAAACAAGCCAGTACAGCAGCAGGCGGACAACGCCACAAAAAAACAAAACCTCACAAGCCAGAACCAGCAGAGTCCTCCGGCAAATATCCCTATTCCGTCGCTGCCGGTTTCCAAATCAAATGCAGTTTCCGGCAATGCCTCATATTGCAGGCCTAAAAACGCCACCTCGATATGGGTCGGCAATGGAAATTTCAGCACAGGCACATACTACGCCTGGTATCTTCAGGGTTCGGGCTTCGGCGTTGCGCCTCTGAATCTTTCCCAGGCAAATCTTGAGGGCTTATATTATGGCAATCCCTGGGCGGGCTATTATGGCAATTATGCAGCGACAACCTATTCGCAGCTTCGGCCGATGAGCCCAGGCAGCATTTCTTCCGCCTTTGTAGTTGTAGAACCGTATTTAAATTTCCAGATAACAAGCCCTCCGAGCAGGAATCTATACGTAGAGATACTTTATTCCGGAAATCCTGTCATAGTGAATCATTATGACACCCTGACAGTTCCAGGCGCGAATACGCTGGGCGAATTCTCCTTCGCCAGCATAAACATGACAAGCTTCATGTGCAAGAGCGTAACGCTTAGGATAGTCTCGAATGTCACGTATACATCCTCATCACAGCAGAGCCAGTTCATAGCCGTAGGGAATTTCTTCCAGAGTATATATCCCTACTATACCTATGGAGTCACTGTAAACGGCAATGTGCTGGGCTCATGAGGGCAGCACGTTAAGTTTTTCGGAACCGTGGGCATTTCCGCTAAGAATATAAGCTTACAGATATCTAATTCCTATGTGCGTCAAATGAAGGCCCAGTTCTGGTCGTTTGATCTTGTATTTGCCATAATAATATTCATCCTTGCGATGGTGGTGCTTACTTTCGTCTGGGTAAACATAAACAATGAATTTTCAATCACGGCCAGCTCAAACGTAGGTCATATGCAGTCGCAGTTAGTGGAATCCGGTGTCCAGCTTATGGCTCCAGGGTATCCTTCCAACTGGGAACAGACAGTCAACATAAACAACGCGGAAAACTGGACAAACATTAGCATAGGTCTCGGCAATGGGACATATGGTGATCTCTCCGATCGTAAAATTGGCGCTCTTTCCCTGATGTCCGAATTCGATTACCAGGCAACAAAAGCCCCGCTGGGGCTCGCATACGACTATTACATAACTATAACCGGCAGCGGCACAGCGTATTCTGCTGGGATAAATCCATCTTCCGAAAATGTTACATCTGTACAGGTGGAACGATTTCCTGCCATCCTGAACGGGCGGCCTGTGACTGTGCAGATACAGTTGTGGTCAAACAGCACTCTTGGAGTAGAGTGAAGAAATATTTCTGAATGCATGGAAGAGCCGCTTCTCCCTTAGAACAAACTGAAAATAAACTGAAACGCCTCTTCTCTTATCCTGCTCCTACTCCTGTTCCTGTGGAGGCAAACATCGCCGATATTACAACTCCGACAACATAAAACACGACTATTCCAACTACAAGGAAGATGGGCAGGTACTTCGCGCCCCTAAGCACAGACCCGTTGGATATCACCGAGACTATCAATGACCCTAAAGAAGCTATCATGATGACTGAAATTATTGAAAAGTTGTAATATTGGCTTACTGTAACCTTAGGCGGCGTAGGCCTTATGAACGAGACTCCCGTAGATGGCAGCCCGTTTGGATTGCTCTGCAGTATGCCTCCCCATACTCCGTCTGTCACCGCTATCATCTTATTGGTCAGCGCATACAGCGCAGGCGCACCTATGAGCACAGCGAAGGTGATGAATATGGTATATAGGAAAAGCTGTCCGGATATTTCCTTTTGGATTATTGCCTGGTTTCTGAGGTCCTTAGCCATTTGCTTTAGAAGGTCGTTCATGCTCCCTCCATATCTTATGGATTCGTTTATCATGCGCATCAGATGCTGCAGCTGCCTTGATCTGTACCTTTTGCCCAGCATAGTAAGCGCATTCTGCATTGTTTCTCCTGAATATATCTGCTTATCCATATTCTTTATGTCATCGGAGAAGAACTTGAACTCGGGTCTTGCGGCAGAGACCATCGCATTGTCTAGAGATATTCCGCTGCGCAGGTTGGCAGCCGCAAGCTGTATATAATCGGGAAGTATGTTTTCAACAAACGCTCTTCTTTTGTCTATCACATATTCCAGGTATGCGTATATCGCAATCACCAGCCCCGCACCTGCTCCTGTGCCGATGAGCACCGAGATTCCTATATTGTATTTAAATAAAAGGAAGGCTAATGCAGAACCTGCTACAAACAGCACAAGTGCGCCTATTACTGTCATTTCTATGAGCTTGTTCACGCTCATCTTTATTCCTGAAAGGTCAAGCTCGTCAGATAGATATCTTGCGACATTCCTCGATACAAGCCTTTCAAAATTAACCATGCGAACACTACATTGAGAATACCGGCCTTGAATTCTTCATGACATTCAGCAGTACTATCTGTATAAACACAATAAATATCAATGCTATTATCAGGACTACGTACGTTATCGGGAATATGCTGATGAATGTGGACATGATGGTTGCTACCGCAATTCCCATGCTCGGGAATATGACTCCGAAAAGCATGTAGAACATCGCAAGCGCGTTGAGCTTCTGCCCATATCTCCTGAGGTCTATGACTCTTTCCTCCGTAACATCGTCAACAACATCCTGCAATGCGCTTGTCACGTCCACACCTGCCTTTATGCTTACCGTGGCCTGCAGCATCAGCCTTTTGAAAGTCTTGGACTGGCTCTTATCGCTTATCTGGTCCATTGCCTGCTCTATCGGCATGCCAAGCTGCGTAAGCTCTATTATCTTCCCGAATTCCCTGCTTGCGTCTCCATATCCTGTGCTTACCGCAGCTATCGCATTATACAAGGGCATTCCCGATCGCATGCCGACTACTATATCTCTTGCAGCGAAGAGTATGTCACGTTCAACGTTTTTTCCAACCACTCTTATTCTTCTTGTGGGATAAAGCATAAATCTGCTGAACATCGCCATGTAGATTCCGAAACCTATCACAGGGCTTATTATCATCAACACCGGAGGAGCTCCGAAGTGGTACAATAATACCACGAGCATTACTGTCACTATCACTGCAATGAAGATCGCATAGATCATCATGGATTTGACAAACGCATACGGAGTTTTCTTGATGTTTGCCGCGCGGAGATCCATTTCTATGTTCTTCCTTTTCTTTACTGTAGACTCTATATACTTGCCCAGCGGTCCTTTTGGTGCGCCTTCCTCTTTAACTGCGACTTTTGCATATTTTGCCGTGCCATGCTTTTTTGCCATCTGGACAGGCTGCACTTGCGGCTGCGTTCCTGTAATTGACGATATGATCTTTTCCCTCTGTTCATATCTGCTGACTTTTTTAGATTGTCTTATTGCGAACGCGCCGAATATGACAACATATGCAGCAAATCCTGCAACTACAGCGTCTATCATGGGCAGTCCGTATCTCTTGGCAAGCAGTATGATTACTGCTGAAACCACAAGCGATATCAGCCAGCCGACAGGTTCAGGATTACGCATTAACGGCCCTTTCCTTGCCGGTTTGCCATCGGTTCCAGGAACACCTGTGCCAACAGGTTTTGATTTTATTTTTACAAAGAGGAACTGCTTTCTTTTGGTAAACTTTATCTGAGGAGGCGCTTGGCTGGCTGTTGCATTGGGATCCGGACTTGTATTGGGAATACTTTCAGCCATCCAATCTACTATCGTTTATGAAACCATTATTATTAAATTACTGTCTTTGTAAAGGCATTCCAATTCCTAGAATGTCCTCCGCTTCCTTTATCTTATCGTTTCTGACTGTTATCATGTATGTGCCGATTCCTGCTTCACCTCCGCCCTCTCCTGCGCTTTTCCTGATCCTTTGCACTTTCTGCCTATACTCTTGCAGGGCTTCGTTTCCAGCGTTGCCGCTTCTGACGTTATTGATGATATTGTTCAGCATCTCTATCTGGTCTATCACTGGCATGTCTTCACTTCCTTCATTCCTGCGTTTTCCTGCTTTTTCTATCCTGTTCAGGATGCCTGCGCGCCTGCCTATTCTTCCTTCAAGGTCTGCAATGCTTTTCCTGATATCCGTGCCGAGGTTGTCTGGAAGTTTCGGATGTGTTTTAGGGGCTTTAGGAATCTCCTGCGCCGCGCCTGGAGCACTCACCGCCTGTACATTTCCCCTGCTGCCTTTTATCTTTTTTGCAGGAACATCCAGCCTTAAGCCTGGCGCTACCAAGCGCCTGTATATGTCTTTTGCAAGATCTGCATTTTTTTCAGGAGTGCCTTCAACTGCTTCATGCTCCCTCTGCATGTATCCGAAGATTGTCTTGCCTTTCTGCTCCTTCTCCATAATTTTTGCTGTTATTTTGTCTATCTTTCCTACTGCCTCCTGATAATCTCCATTTTCAAAAATTGGCATCTCTTCTGAACCAGCCAATGACAGATCGATCTCCATCACCGAATCTCCTGTCTGGCGCTTATCGATTTTGTCTATCTTCCCAATGGCATCAGCATACTCATCAGGCATCAAAGTCCCTTTATCAAGTCCTTTGCGAATGGCACATCATCTTCTGCTATCTTGATTATTCTTGCCTGGTCCCTGTAGTAGTTGGCAACGACGGCTCCGGAAGTTTCCACGTCGGTAAGCTTGTTTTTTATCATCCACTGCATGATCTTTACTTTGTCGGCTATGTCGTTTTTTATCTCATTTCTTGTATATCCTCCATACATCGATATGGTTTCCACGAGCCTGGAAAGGGCGTTTACCTGCATGAAAGTGTCAGATCTTATGTCCCACCTATCTGTTACTGAGACGTCTCCAACAGCAAGAACTTCCCCGAACTCCAGCAGCCTTCGTATTCCAAGACGCCTGTGCCTGAAAAGAGTCACGATCGCACCGAGCGAGTTCAGCATAATCTTGGGTATGTCTATCGGCGGATTTGTCATCCTTATGACTGTGTCCTCTGCGTTATCGGCGTGGACGGTGCCATAGACTGCATGTCCAGTGTGTATCGCCTCAAAGAGTGTTTCAGCGTCTTTCTTGACTCTGATTTCTCCGACAAGCATTATGTCAGGACGCTGCCTGAGTGCGTTTATCATAAGGTCGTAAAGCAGTATTTCTCCCTTGCCTTCGGGATTGGCCTGCCTGGTAAGCATTGGCAGCCAGTGCAGGAATTTGGGAAGTCTGAGTTCTTTGGTTTCCTCTACCGATATTATCCTGTGGTTTGCCGGCATGAATATGCTCATAGCATTAAGAAAACTTGTTTTTCCGCTTGCCGTGCCTCCTGATATCAATATGCTTATCTCGTTTTGTATGCACAGCCACATCATGGCGGCAAGCTCTGCAGAAACAGTGCCGTTTGCCACAAGGGCAGTCATAGTCCACGGGTTCTCAGCGAATTTTCTTATTGTGATCGTATTGCCTTTCTGTGATATGGGAAAGAGGGTGGCGTTTATTCTGGAGCCGTCAGGAAGTTCGGCGTCCATAAGCGGCGCAAGGTTGGTTATGCTCCTCCCGACTCTTCTTCCTATCTGTTCTACTGTATCGTATATCGCAGCGTCGCTTCTCATTGTTATGTTGGTTTTGCACCACTGGTATTTTCCGTGATATACCCATATGGGACTTCTTGCGTCGTTGACTGCTATCTCTTCCAGGTTTTTGTCGGCAAGCAGCGGTTCAAGGTCGCCAAGCCCAAGCATAGTGTTTATGACATATGCTATGAGTATTGTTTTTGATTCGGGCGGCGTGCCGGGAAGGTATCTGTCTATCATGAGGTTTGCCGCCTCGTTGTATTTCACTGAAAGTTCCTTGAGGTACTGTTCGTCTTCAACCCTTCTGGTGTCTATCGGCACTATGTTGAGCAGTTCCTGCCTGAGGGAAAGCAAAAGCGTTCTTGTGGCTTCGCCCAGCTCCGGAAAATTTACCGAGTATATCGGTACGAAGTCTCCCTTATCCTCTATGTCTACGGTAACCTTCAGTCCCTGGGCGTTGAGGTTGTAGGAAGCATACTTCTTTTTCGGCTCGTTTTCTTCTGCCATATTTATCCCTTCGAATCAGTCAGTTTTTCAATATTCTTTTTTATGGAAGTGAGATTTTCCTCCTCCTTCCTTATTTTCTGGGATGTGTCTAAGGCTCTGCTGTCTATCTTTTCTATTTTCTCCTTTGTTTCAGTGTTGTCAGAAGCGCCGACAGACCTGAGCTTCTGCGATATGCTTTCTATCTGCTTTCTTATCTCGTCAGTATTCCTTTCTGCTTCGTCTATCTGCTTTCTTATCTCTGTTATTTTGTTCTGCATGTCCTCAAATCCCGAGAGCCCATTTCTTGCCTCCGAAAGTATCTGTTCCATGCCTTTCCATTCATTTTCTGTTTCGCTGAATATTCTGTCCAGTTGCGCTTTCGCCTTCGAGGTTTTGTCCACTATCTCTGTCTTGTCTACCTCAACTATTTTTTTGGCCTTTGCCGCCTCCTGCTTGTAATTCTTGTATGTCGAATCAAATTTTTTCAGGCCATTCTCCTCCTCTTTCTGCATGTCATGCAGCATGCTTATCTCTGCCTTGGTGTCTTTCACGAACTTGAGGAGGCGCTCCCGCTGTTCCTTAACTCCCGTATCGTATACCTTCACTACATTTTCGAGATTTTTGTGGTATTCGTCTATTTTTTTCTGTATGTCGCTTATGAGCGCAGAAGCATTTTTCCTGTTGGATTCTATGTTGTTGAGTTCCGTTTTTCCCGAAAGCGAATCTATCATGCTGCCTATCTGGTTCGAAAATTTGTCTATCTGGTCTTTCTTGTCTTTTACCTCATTGTAGCTTTTCATGGCCTCGCTTCTGAATCCGTCTATCTTGTCAAGAGTCTTTTTTATCGTAGCGGAATTCTCGTTTATGACGTTCTCGCTTGCCGTTATGTTTTTCTTGAAGTCACCTATCCTCTGCATTATCTTGTCTATGTCACGGAGCTGTGCGTCTATCTCGCTGCTGACGACTGCCTTCTTCACTTCTTCTGTCTGCTTCTCCTCAGCGCCCCCCGCAGCGCCTGTCATCGGCGCTACGAACATTCTTCCAAGCTTATAAGTTATCTTGGCCATCTTCGAACTTTCAAGTATCTTTGCCCATTCCTCAATGTTTCT
>JAJZIZ010000017.1 GCA_021846005.1 Microcaldota archaeon | reverse complement strand
CTTGTCTCAGTGCCCTTCTCGGGGCTCCTACTCTCATAGCCCCTACGGGTCAAAGGTATGGTGGGCCGTTACCCCGCCATCTGCCTGATCCGACGCAGCCTCATCGCAGAGCGTAAACGCTCCAATTCACGTTCCTTTTCGGGTAAAAAGCATTCCAGCGGTCTTACCCTATGTGGTATTATCGTCAGTTTCCCAACGTTATCCCCCTCTCTGCGGTAGATTGGCCACGCGTTACTGAGCCGTACGCCACACGTTGAGTCAACGTGTAGACTTGCATGGCTGTCGAAATCTGATAGCAGTGTCCTCTAGCAGCATCGACTAGAGTCGACTTCTTTTTGGTTTTATTATTTTGCAATTGCGTTGCGAGCTTCCTTGATTCTCAAGACTACATCCAATTCCAAATAGGAATTTTCATTATTGTGGAAAAGACGAATAAACGTCTAAGGCTCCACAATATCTGCTGTCTCCCTCAATAAATTAAGGAACACAGCCAATATACTTCTCAGATAACATTTAAATAGGTTGTCAATGCGATTGATATATATACTACAAGCACAGCCAGAGGATTACAGGAGGTTCCGGGCAGGGCTTCACGTTGGCAGGGGCTCTCCTTCGCCAGAAAAGTCCTCCTAATGGATTTATATATTATTAGAGAGATTGTTAAGGCAGGCAAGCGTAGTCTAGCCTGGTTAGGACTTTGGCCTTCCAGCTTTGACCCTGAGCCGCAGTTGCGGCAGAAGGATGATAGTCAAAAACCCGGGTTCAAATCCCGGCGCTTGCAAATTCAACGTTCCTTAGCGGAGCCGGGATCTGAATAGGTGCCGGACAGGTTATGATTATTTATGGGCCTGCATCTTGAAGACTGACGAACAGTTTTAGCTTTAAAGCATGTAAGCACATTTTTGGAAGAAATCAAATAAAGACTTTTAAATGTATGTGATTTGTTTGAATTTAATACGATAGATTTATAGAGGATAAAAAAAATACTGTATTGATAACATGTTAAAGCAAAGAACAGCAGAAAATGGTACAAACGCAAACGCATTCGATTTCAAGATGTTTTTTTATAGCATCAGGAGAATAAGGGAAGAAGTAAATATAGGACATATGAAAAATCCTAAGGACGTGATAGATGCCTTGAAGAGAGCTGGTTTGACTGACTTGGGTGTAAAAGCAGATAGGCATCTGCTGCAGCATGAGATTACAGGGGCAAGGATAGGCATATACGTAGGGGGCGGCAAAAAGAAGGGAAATATTAAAGGAGAAGTTGGAGACGCACTGGATGGATTTATGAGATTTATATTAAAGCAGACACAGAGACAGTAGAGACGGCTTGTGCGCAGGCGTCCTGAATTTCGCCCGTCTTATTCGCGATTTTTATCTATGCTTAGAGGTTAGGATCAGTGATAGTGAAATACTCTGGAATCTTCTGAATTATCCACCACAGCACAGCACTTTTCTCATTGCTTTATATATGAGAAATAGATAATAATATATCATGAAAACAGTAGAATTTGTAAGAGACACAGCTAGCGAGATAAGAAAACATAACATTAAGGCAGCAATACATGTACCTTGGAATAACTTTAGGGAGAGAGTGTTAAAACAGGAAAGAAGAAACCACGGAGATGATAAATTTATTAAAAAAGCAAAAGAAAAAGTTCTTCTTGCCACTTCATACTATAGCAATATGTTGAAATTGCCAATTGATCCTCCTGGGGTTATAATGATCTCAGGCGCACGTGATTCGAGCATACGATTAGGATATGTCTGCACGGCTAAATCAAAATGTATTCGTCTGTTTCCAGAGAAAATTGATAATGAACATATCTTAGATAGTATTGTGGCACATGAGACCGCACATTACACCAGAGGACAGTTAGGAGTGATGATGATTACGTCACATTATAAATTGCCGAAGAGGATTTTATATAAAAGCATAGAAGAGGCAGCTGCCGTTTGCGGCCAGTTTGCTTATATCTTGGATAGGGGAGAGGGGTTTTTGTCAAAAATAGAAACCACACGCGAAGGAAGACTTGTTTTAAGTCTAAAAGACAGCTACAATTCAATAGATAACGCGTTCCGGATGTATGGGGCAATACACAAAGACATGGAGGAAAGCGGATTGGTTAATTCGGATCATTTATCTGTATTTTTGACCGAGTCACTTAAATCAGAAATAGATATATACAAAATCGGTGCCGGAATCTCAACCTTGCTGCTGATAAACAAGGGAAAGCTGGACAGCACTTTAAATTTCCTTTTAAGTTATTCGTATTCTGAAGTAACTGCAAAAATTCTGGAGATAGTTGAGCAAGACAGGAGCAAAATACTAATGGAAAAACTAAAGGAATTGAAAAGAATGGAAGAAGATGATCTGAAGAAAATGAGACAGATAGGTATATCCCGTGCAAAAGCACTTACAAGGAATTTTGAAGAGATCATAAACGGCTGAGCGGCGGATCCTTTCTGGTATCTAGCACCGGAATATAAGGGATAATGCCAGCAGATATAGGGACAGCACACATCATGGGAAACGGTCCTGTGCCGGCCAAAGTGCAGATATAGTCCGCAACAGAAGCAGATATTCTTAGCGTCCTCGTCAATCAGACAGGATGCCTCAAAACGCTTATTATTATGTCGGTTGAAATATTCTGAGGTATCATGCCATGGAATTTAATGAGTACGTAAGCCTCCATAGGGAAGACATCCGCTCGAAAATTTTTGAATATTTTACAGGAGAAGGACCTCCGGGCTATTCCAGGATGGTCAGGGAGTATTCAGACCGCCAAGGCAAATATGTGCGTCCGGGCCTGCTCATGGTCACAGGCCAGCTGTTCGGGGCCGTGGAAAAAAATCTTATTCTGCCGGCTGCGGCAATGCAGCTTTCTGAAGACTGGATACTTATACATGACGATGTTGAGGATAATTCAGAAATGAGAAGAGGAAAGCCGGCACTCCACAGGATATATGGCAGTGAGCACGCCATAAACGCCGGGGACGGAGCGCACATAATCATGTGGGAAATGCTAAGGGATTACCTGAAGGCGCAGGGAATGGAAAGGGGCCTTGCCCTTTTTGACAAATTCGGCGAGATTCTCACTGCGACAGTAGAAGGCCAATACCTCGATATAGATTTTGCGAAGAACATAAGGCAGATAGGGAAGGCCGACGAGAGCATGTATTACGCCATCATCGAGCGGAAGACCAGCTGCTACAGCGTCTGGGGGCCGATGCAGCTTGGGGCTGTAGTTGCCGGAGCAGATGCGAAGGCACTTGATCTGCTGAAGGCGGTAGGAACCGAGGCCGGAGCAGCATTCCAGATAATGGACGACGTGCTGGACTTCACGGCAGACGAGAAAAGCTTCGGAAAGCAGAAATACGGCGATCTCTACGAAGGAAAGCTGACGCTCATAGCTCTGCATGCTTACGCGGAGGCCTCGGATTCGGAAAAAGAACGCATGGATAAAATATTCGCAAAGGAAAGGGCATCAAAAACAAAGGAGGATGTGAATTTCCTTGTAGAGACGATAGAAAAATACAAGAGCGTGGATTACGCTTACTCGGTGGCGATGAAGCACGGCGACAAGGCGGCATCCTGCCTAAACGAGAATCTTGAGCTCCTGCCTGACAACGAATTCAGGAAAACATTCGAGTCTGCAGTTTACGCTTTGTTCAAAAGAAAGAAATAGAAAATGCCAAACAGCAATAAGCTTTTCCACCCATCAGGCAGTATTTCTTATCGAAAAGAGGCTTAGCTTCCGAGTTCGGAATGGGTTCGGGCGTTTCACTCTTTCTATGGCCGTTTGACAATAATATATAAGTTGGAAAAATATATAAATCATTTGCACTTGAAGCTGGAGTAGTATAATATGCCGCTTATGGTCTTGGAGTCGCATATCTTATTCTGGCGTATCATCTCATGGGCTTTTTTCAAGGATACCTTTACAGTAGTTATGACTTCGTCAGTCTCTCGTGAGATTTTCTTGCGCTCAAGGCCTTCTGCGAGATAGACGTGAAGGAACTGCGTGAAACTGCCTGGCGCTTCGAAGATTCCGAACATATGCTTAAGGCTTCTTGGATAATAGCCTATTTCCTCCTCAAGCTCACGCCTTGCGGCTTGCACCGGAGTCTCGCCGTAATCTATGTGCCCTGCCGGTATTTCATAGAGGTATCTTTCAAGAGGATGCCTGTACTGTTTCTCTATGATAATCCTTCCGTCGTCAAGGATGGGAAGCACTGCAACGGCATCGCCTCCGACGACTCTCGCGAACCTTGTACCTGTTTTAGGGAGCTTCCATTCCTCCACATTGAAGATCGGACCCCTGTAGACTATTTTTTTCTTGCTTTGGTCATTTGCCAGAAGAATCGCCTTTTGCCTGCTCGTAGCCTTGAATATAAATATCTGATGAGAGTTTTCTGCGGGATACGCTGTGAAGGATTACTTTGCCCTTGCCGGTAAACTTGGCAAGAAATAGCCCAACTCCGCCAAACATGGCTGTGCGGATATTGTCAACAAAGGTTATTTTGTAATTTAGCCCTCCTGAAAACCCAGCAATGTGGCCCGGATCCACTTCCAGGGGAACTGTGCCATCAAGATCATATTCGACTATATCGCCTACGACATGCAGGAATACGGTGCCAGGGCCTACGAATTTCTGCAATATCAGGCCTGCTCCTCCAAAAAATGCGGCACCGAGGCCTATCGTCTCCATTGTAAACTTGACGCTCTCCTCGGCTGCTAAAAACGCGTAATCTTCGGATACGAATACCTCCCCTTCAGCGAGGGTTATTGCGCGTATCTTGCCAGGCATTATGCCAGATAGGGAGACCGAGCATTTGCTGCCATTTGCAGTGAATACGGTAAGCATTGCCGTGGCTCCTGTCACCTTGCGCTCTATAGCATTGACAATCCCTCCCACAAGCCGCGGCTCCATTTTTATTTTCTCGCTCTTGCTTACAAGCTTGCCTGAATCCGCATAGATCTTCTCTCCGTCGGCCAGGTGTATAGAGACCGCCTGCATCGAGCCGCCCAAGATAGTGTAGTCCATTCAGGATCCCTGGTTCTTTATTGCCTCCTGCAGTTCATCTCCATCGACTACAAGCCGGTATTTGGACATCACCTCGCGCATTATTTCTCCGCGCGGCCTGTCCTTGAAATGGAGAACGAGGCGCCTGACTTCTGCCTTGTGCATGCGTTCGAGGTTCTTCTCCTTTATTATACGATCGACTTCCCAGCGTTCCTTTGGCGCAGAACGCAGAATCTCCTCTATGCCAAGCCTGGTTATCTTCTTTTTTGCATAATTGGAAAAGATGTATTCCAGGGCGTCGGTGCTTATTGTCTCTACAGGAACTCCTGAACGCCCCAATTCCTTGAATTTCTCAAGCAGTATCGACGCGACAACCACGGGCTCTACGCCTACCTTGTTTATTATTTCCTCGTAGACGGGCATCTCCCTGGACCATAGCATCTGCTCGGCAAACTGCCTGTTCCGTATTTCAGATTCGAGTTTTTTCCTTATCGCTTCTATCTCTATGGTTTTGCCTTCGAGTTTTTTGCATGCCTTGGAAGTCTCAACGGGAACGGAGTCTGTTTCAGGGTACATCCGCAATCCCCCAGGTATCGGCCTGAGGAACCTTGTGGTTTTATTCCTTGAATCTGCCGCTCGCGTCTCCGGCGGGACTCCCTCTATGGCCATCCTTGCCCGCATTAATGCAAAACTTATTGCTTTTTCGCAGCGCTCTTTTCGTTCAGCCACAAGAATGAAAGCGTCATCTTTCCCGATGCCTAATGCCTCCTTTAATTCTCGCATTTCCTTTTCGGAAATCTTGTAATTATCAAAATTTTCATCGCTGTGTATTATGCCCTTTACCTCTGCGGTCTTTGCATATTCGCTTATCTCGCTTCCAAGACGGGTTTTTGGGCTTATCTCCAGACCGATAAGTCCATTGAATCCGTGAAGCTTTGCGCCTATTACGGAGCCTCCCTGCCACACATGATCGGATATTATCTTTGCTTCTGTGTGGCGAAATATGCGTGTAAGATCAACGGGCTCGCCGACGCCTGCGTTTCTTTTCCTGAGCTCAGCAGCTATGTCTATGAGCTTTCTCTGGCGCTCCACCTCATTCTCTATTATTTCATCCATTGAGTCTATGTCCTGGAATCCCTTGATTTCTACCCTGGCTCCTCCCCTGATTGATATGTTAACGTCCTGGCGTATTGAGCCTATGCCACGCTGCACGCTTCGTGTAAGCCTTAGAAGCAATCCTATCCTCATCGCTATTTTCTTTGCGTCTTGAGGCGTAGGTATTGTTGGATCTGTGTCAACCTCTATCAGAGGTATGCCAAGTCGGTCGGTGCCGTAGACTACCTCGCTTGGAGTATTGTGTATTATTGAACTTGACTCTTCCTCAAGAAATATCGATGGTATTTGAACTTTGAGTCCATCGGTTTTCAGTTCGCCGTCGTATCCGCACAGCATGGTGCGCTGGAAGGAACTTGGATCGCTTCCGTCAACTACCGCCTTCCTCATCGGCTCTATCTCATCGGGTATGAAGCAGTTCAATGACTTCGATATCAATATGGCAGTCTCAATCGCGTCTTGGTTGGGGTTGCCCGGAGGTTCTTCGTCTATATCTACAAGGCATGTGGACTTTCTGTAGACATGATAAATGAATTTTCTCGCTTTCTGGCTCTCGAATTTTGTGGAATTGTCTACAAGCCCCAGCTCTCCGGCGACTGCGCGCTGCCTGCGGTCTATGACTGTTATAGCTTCTTCGGCTGCAGGGACTGTACTGCAGTTGCAGTATAGCTTTGTGCGGGTTTCGAGCCTCTGGTGGATTTCCAGGCCGCATTTGAAACCCAGTTTTGAATAGTAGTCTTTGTCTTTCATTTAGTCACCAAACCAATCGGCCTCGCTCCTTGCGCTTATCTCCCCGGTAAGATTTTCCGGCAGTAATTTTTCAGCTTCCGCTTTTTTGTAATTTCCAAGAAGCCATCCCAGCTTTACATATGCAACTTCTGGCATCATGTCTTCACAGAAAACAGCGCCTGCATCTTTTATCATGCGCAGATTCCTGTAGACTTTATCGTTGACTCTGCCGTTTATGCATTGTGAAGTCATGCCTATTATCATTCCCGAATCTACTGCCGATTTTATGTATCGGATCCAATTTAAATCCGAATGTGGAGTGGAAACAGGAGCATGCCCGAGGCCGGTGCCTTCAATTATTGCGCCTTTGTATCCCTTGCCTTGGTAGTATTCCAGAATGCCAGGATCGGAATTTGGATGTACCTTTATGAGCGCCGCCTTCGGCTCAAACCCGGCCATGAGTTTTGTCTTTTCGTCAGTTCCGGGAATTTTACGATAATCGTCAGCATGATAGATTATTTTGCCTTCATAACTGACGCTTGCGATAGGCTTGCTGTTTATTGCCCTGAAGGCATCGCGCCTTGAAGTATGCATCTTGCGCACTTTGGTTCCTCTCATGATATTGCAATGATTGTCAGAAGAGGTTGCATGCATGCAGACAGCAACCTCCGCCATGTCGCTCTCTGCTGCCATCCTTGCTGCTGATGCCAAGTTGACAAACGCATCGCTTGACCCCCTATCGGAACTTCTCTGCGAGCCTACCATTACCACAGGCCCGCGCAAGTCCTTGAGCATGAAGCTGAGCGCTGCTGACGTGTAATGCATCGTGTCTGTGCCGTGGGTTATTATGATGCCTCTTGCGCCGTTGTTGAGCGAGTCGGCTGCTGCCTTTGCTATTTTTTGCCATTCGAGATAAGACATGTCCTCGCTTGCTATGCTCATGAGATTTGTCAGCGAAAGGTTGGCTATGCCGGCAATCTCAGGAACTGTCTCGAGAAGCTCTTCCGGCTTCGTAAGCATGTATACGCCGCCAGTCTTGTAGTCAATCTTGCTGCTTATGGTGCCCCCGGTATAGATGAGCTCCACCTTGCCCAGACTGTGGTTGAATTTTCTTGAGTGGACGCTGGGAGAATTTTGCTTGGCTGCCGCTTTCGCAGCTTCCAGTTTTTCAAGCTTGGTTTCTCTTGTGAACTTTATCCCGGCGTTATAGCCGTTGTCAAACTTTATTATTATTATATCAGGGTTTCCGGAGTCTGGACGGGGCATGAGCATGCCTTCCATTACCTTTCCTTCTGATGTGAGCCTGAAGCGTTCCCCTAGCCCGATGCCCGCAGATTCAAATGCCTTTTCCAATCTCTCAGAATACATGTTTTATGATATGTTAATCCTGTTTAAATATCTTGTTCTTTTCCTGCATTTCTATTCTGACTTTCTTCCTATTATGCATGCGTATGAGTTGCCCGTTATTCTCACATCAATCCGCTTGCCCATATCTGATTCGTTGGCATCTGTCACTGCTACAGGTATGTATGATGACGTTCTTCCCGTGATGGATTTCCCTCCGGACTCGGTAATAAGCACAGGGATTTTCATGCCCAGATACGAGGAAAAGGCAGCATGCTGCATCTCCCTGACCATCCTTGAAATGTGAAGGCTTCTCTCCTTCATGACCGATCCTTTGTGCTGTTTCATGCTTGACGCCTTGGTGTGCGGCCTTGAACCATACTTGGAGATGTTGGTTATGGTTATCCCGAGACTGCGCAGAAGATGCTCGGTTTCCTCGAATTCTTCCCAAGTCTCAGTGGGATAGCCTATTATCACATCGGTAGCTATGCACATGTCAGGTATCTTGCCCCGTATCTCATGCGCATATCTGGTAAATTCTTCGGCGGAATATCTGCGGCCCATCTCAGAAAGCACCCTGTCGCTTCCGGATTGAACGGGAAGATGTATGAACTTGTAGACCTTTTTTGAACGGTACGCCTCCAAGAGCCCGTCGAGATATTTGTGCAGATGCTCGGGATTCAGCATGCCTATGCGCACCATAAAGTCGCCTTCAATAGAAGTTGCCTTATTTACAAGTTCGGCTATGTCTGTCCCTTTGTCTGCGCCATAGGCTCCTGTGTCCTGCGACGTGAGCTCTATTTCCTTTGAGCCCTTTCTTACATTCAGCTCTATCGCCTTCAGGATAAGCTCCTCGGAAAAGCTATTGAGAGGGCCTCTTGCAAATTTGGTTTCGCAGAAGGAGCATGAACTGAGGCATCCCTCGCTTATCGGTATTCTTGCTATAAGAGACCCGGATGAAGGTATGCTTCCTGATTTGTCATTATGCCCCTGCAGGAGATATGCGGCCCTCTTCCCGTCTGCTATTTCGGAAACCGCATCATAAATGCGCATGATATTGCCAGAGGATATCAGGCTTGCCTTTGGCACTATCCGTTCAATCAGGTCGCTGTTTGCTCCGGCCATGCATCCGGTTACAACAAGCCTTGACCCCAGATGGTTTAAAGATCTGAGCCTCTCGGTTATCTTCTGCTCTGTTGCTTTTTTTACGGTGCATGTGTTTATTATTACGAAATCGTATGAACTATGGGATTCGGAATCGTACCTACCTTTTTCTACATGCACTCCCTGCTTTTCAAGTATGCCATGCATTATGTCACTGTCTGCCTGGTTTAGAGTGCATCCGTAGGTTTCTATAAGTATTTTTTTAGCCATGGTGCTACCAATGGAATAGTCTGGATTTACAAGTATTGAAAGATGTTATTGCATTTTGGCGTGAAACGTCTTGCACGCCATGCGCCATTATGGCTCCCATATGGCGTATTTTGATAATTAGAACTGCTATAAAATATAAAATATGAGGGTTCCCATGGATGGATTATGGAAGTCATGCAGTTGTTTTTATCCTTGTGTTTCCATTTTTCCTTAGTACACTCATCAGCGGAGGTTCTTTTTCATATACTCCTTCCCTTATCGCCTGCGTTATTCTTAGTTTGTTTTGTTGCGGAACGTATGGAGATTTGCTATAATAGGATTGCCATCTGCGAAGCATGTAGAAATCATTTGGAATGCCTTCCTTTGCCAGCTGCCTTCCTATGTCTATTGCGGCAAGATATCTTTTTACTGAGCAACCTGCAAGTACAGGTTTTTTGAGTATTTGTTCAATTACAGTTGTTTTGTCAATCCCTATCAGTTTACCCAGTTTTGTTAACTGTTTTATTACGCGACGGTGGTTGTAGCCTGCGAATTGAGGCTGGGTGAAAACGGTTTTTGTGGCCTGTTCTGCGGTGCAACTGTACGTTGAAATTAGTCCTTCGAGGACGCGGTGATGGTTATAGTTTGCGAATTGGGGATGGGTGAAGACTGCCTTTGTGGCCTGTTCTGCGGTGCAGCCATACGTTGAAATGATTCCTTCTAAAACGCGACGGTGGTTGTAGCCTGCGAATGGAGGATGGGTGGAAATCGCTCCCCTTACGAATGCAGTGGTGATTTGGTATATAGACGAAATGCCGGAGACTAAGTTTTTGATCTCTTCTGAGGTCTTGTTGGAATTTCGCCGTATGAAATATTCGTCAGCCGAGAGTTTTTTGGCTTCCGAAGGAGTGAAGCCTGCTTCGATTAGGACTTCATATAGTAATGATGACATGAACAATATTATATGATTTTCACATATTTATACATGCCTTGAATCCCCTGAATGTGTGGTATCCTGAAGAAACATTATTGCTTTTCCATCCTGCTGCGTATTATGCGTTCCAGTTTGGCGCCGAATTCTTCCCGATATTTCCTGAAACGTATTATGTTAAGTTCTTTTTCTGAAAGCCTTGCCTTGAACGAATCTCCCGGTTTAAGGAGAGCAACCTCTATGCCGTCATACCTGAGCCTGCCGTTGTATTTTACCACTTCTATTTCCACCTGGCGGCTAGAACCCGCAATGATGGGGTTCCTGTAAGGCCCGTCTATATTTATCGGAGTCATGCAGAAAACGTCAGATTCCATTATTATGGGGCCCCCTGCTGATTTGTTATAGGCAGTCGAGCCGACTACGCTGGTTATCAGTATGCCGTCGCCGCTCATTACAAACGGGTATATTTCCTTCCTGCCATTCTTCCCTGTCTCGTATATCTTGAAGCTTACCTCCTCCTTTTCATTGGTCATCACTGCTTCGTTTACTACATAGTACTTTCTCTTTTTGTATTCCAATTCAATCTTGTTTCCGAGCTTTTCTATGGAATAATCGCCTGATTTTATCTTTTCTATCGCATAGCCAATCTCGCTGAGGCTTATGTCGGAGTAATAGCCTATCGACCCTTTGTCAAGGCTTCTTATGGGAAGTATGGGGCCGTCAAACTCCCTTGCTGCCCTTATAAATGTGCCATCGCCGCCTATGGCCATGCATATGTCGCCTCCTGGGCCGACCTTAAATTCCTTCTTTATCTGCAATATCTCAGGGTACTCCCTTTTTGTAAAGAGTGTTATTTTCATCTAATTGCCTTCTTTTTCCCTGCCGTAAAAGAAATGCAGCGGCCTGCCTAGTGCGGCTTCGGCAGATTCCTGGATCCCCTCGCTGTATGTCGGATGCGGATGTATGGTATCTGCAATATCTTCGAGAGTCGCTCCCATCTCAATTGCAAGTGCGGCTTCGGCTATCATAGAATTTGCATCGTCTGAGACTATCTCAATCCCCTCAACAATCTTATCCTGGTTGTATGCTATCTTAATGAAACCTTTAGTGCGATTAAGGGCTACTGCACGTCCTATGGCAGTGAGTGGAAATTTTTTTGTTAGGATTCCTTCCCCCGATATTCTGCCTGCGATTGCTATTTCAGGATCTGAAAATATTACAGATGGTATTACTACATTATCAAAACCCGAAAGTTTTCCGGCAGCCGTTTCTCCAGCTACAACCCCCTGGCGTATTGCCTTGTGTGCAAGCATCGGCTCTCCTGCCACATCGCCTATTGCCAATATGTTAGAATCTGCAGTGCGCATTGAACTGTCAGTATTTATGAAACCCTTGCCGTCAAGGATCACCTTGGTATTCTCAAGCCCTAGGCCTTTGGTGTGGGGATAGAGACCTATTGCAATTACTATTACATCGGCAGATATTATCTGGCCGCTGTTCAGCGTTACGGATTTCTCAGTATGGGATGCCGGCTCGACATTTTTATGCACCTCTATCCCGAGAGATTCCATTCTGGAAGCGACAATGGCAGTAGCTTCAGGATCAAAATGCGAAAGTATTCCTGATCTTGCGATTATGTGCACCTTTGCGCCGAGCTTTGCATATAAAGTCGCAGTCTCCACAGCCACATATCCTGCGCCTATTATGACCATGCTTTTGGGTATGAAATCCAAAGAGAGAGCTGCCTTGTAATCGATTATGTTTCCGCCAAATTCAAAACCCGAAAGCGGAACCGGTTCGGATCCTGTTGCTATTATGGCCTTTCCGAATTCCAGATTTCTCCCGTCAGTCAGTTGAAGCTCTTTTGAGGAGAGAAAGACGGCTTCGGCCTTTGCCACTTCTATCTGGTTCGATTTGCATAGGAAGGCAACACCGTCTTCCAGTTTTTTGGATACTGAAATGCGCCATTCGTGCATCTTTTTAGGATCTATTGCAAGAGTGCCTGTGATGCCGAATTCTCCAGAATGCTGCGCGTTGTAGAAAAGATCTGCTATGTGAATTAGTGTTTTGGAAGGTATGCATGCGTAATTAAGGCAGTGGCCTCCGAGCTTGTTCTTTTCTATCAAGGTTACGCTTTTCCCCAGCTGCGATGCCCTTATGGCAGCAACATAGCCGCCTACACCTCCCCCTATCACAGCAATGTCCACTTCCTCTGGTATAGAGCCCATTACCATAAAAACAGGAGTAATTAAAACCCCAATAATAAATAATTATCGCAGGGCTTCGGATTTGAATAAAATAATTCAATTACTGCAAAACATGCCATAAAATTTAATGGCCGATGGCGAAATCACAGTATAATGCACAAATAGTCATTTGGCGGCGCTGACTATTTTTATGACATCCCCGTCTTTGAGTACATAATCCTTGCCTATCCTCATCTTATTTCTCGCGTCTATTGCATAAAGCATCTTTGCGGCTATTTCAGTATGTATGCGGCCTGCAAGATCTAGCGCGGTGGAACCTTCCTTAAGAAGTATCGCATCAGGAAGAATCTTCCCCGAGCCGTCGGTATACTTGTTTTCGTTTTCCACAGGATAGACGACTATCTGCCTCGAGGTATTGAATACTGCGGCATTAAGGAGCTCCTGTATGCCTGTACTGCCGTTGTTCTTTAGGTACGCTGCCATATAAGAAAGGGCACGCTGCTGATCTTCATTCATATTTTCCTTGGTCGTGAAATTGCTACTTCCGGGGAAGTAGGCTATTGACCCAGCCTTTTCAGCCTTCCTTAATGCAAGCTCTATCGCTCCGGAGCAGGCTATGACGGGATACCCGCTCAACTGATCTGTTAGCCTGCCCAGTGCGCCTTTTTCGGCCTTATCAAATTTGTTTGCGGCTATGACCACGGGCTTGTTCCTGGCTAAGAATGATCTTGAGAACCTATATGCGGATTCGTGGTTCCAGAATATGTTTGTGGCAGTTATGCCGTTCTCTTCTGCGGATTCACGCAGCTGGTCTTCGGCAGGTCCGAATCCGGAAAGAAGCTTCATTAACGCCCCTATCCCATCCTTTTCGCGAGAGAGGGAAGCCATGTTTTTCTCTATTATCGCAGAGAGCCAGTTGGATAGCTCCTCCTCCACCATCCTTATATCTTCTGCCTGTGAGAAGCCTTTACCGCTTTTTCCGTATGCGTCTGTCTCGCCGCTGATGTCCACCACCTGTATCAGAATGTCTGCGTTTATCAGATCGTTTAGGAACTGTGTACCCATTCCCTTGCCAAGATGCGCCCCCGGTATCAGGCCTGCGACATCGACCACATTTACAGGTATGCGCCTTGTTCCGTCTACACATAAAGAATTCCTGGGATTGCATTTTACCCCCAATTCTTTTTCTGGACATTTGCTGGTTGCGTATGCTACTCCGATATTGGGATTTATGGTAGTGAAAGGATAATCGGCTATCTCTGCGCTTAGAAGGGTCATTGCCGAAAATATGGTACTTTTCCCCTTGTTCGGTGCGCCTATCAGCCCAAGCATCATAGAGTGACATCCTCTCTCAACTAAAGGTTGAGAGCTTCCCCTGTGTTTGCAAGGTATGTTCTCAGTTCTTCGGGAATTGCCTCCTGTTGAGGTCTTACGTTCTCTCCCTGAGCGTGACTTTCCCTCTGT
>JAJZIZ010000016.1 GCA_021846005.1 Microcaldota archaeon | reverse complement strand
CCATGTTTCCTGTTTTGTTCTGCATTCTTATATACTTTCTTGCACGCCCTTACTCCTATCTCAAGGATAGGAGTTTGCGGGCGAGTCATATTTTATCAATACATGAGAACGTAGTGGCTCTTCAATACAGGTGGATATTAACAGAAGGATTTCGCTTGCGGGCCGCTACGATGGAAATTTTTTGACAGTCTCAATTATAGATTCCTTTTCCAAATAATCAGTGGTTATTTGTTCCAACAAATCAAAGCGCCACTTTTTTATTTTCAGGTCATTTGTAATTCTTGCAGACGACCATATGGCTTTTGCAAGGAGAAAATCTTCAAGGTACTCAGATAAATGCGGAAGACCATTTTTTGAATATATAACATCCATGGCCTGGAAGTATATCCCGAATTGTTTTTCGGTGAATTCGTACGATCGGGTCTTTTCATACCCGTTTGATTTTGGAAAGAAATAAGTATGAAAGACATTCCCTACAAGATCATATCCCGCATATCCGTTAAAAGCATATCCAAAATCAATTATCCCTCCTCGAAGGGAATTGTGAGGGCTCAGATCGCCATGTGTCAGCACGACCGGAAAGACAGACACGCTCTGTTTTATCTTCTCAAATGCCTTTGAGAGATTGTCTTTTAGATTAGGATAATCGTCTAGGATATAATTCATGTAAATTCCATGATAGAAATCTTCATTTTGTCTCTTTGAAGTCATTGTAGATAATTGGGCTTCGGCAAACTGTTCTGTCAGTTTTAAGAAGATAGAAAAATTATGGTCAGAAATTTTGCCGATTTTTTTGAAGTCTTCAGAGAAGACATAAGTGAGTAGCATGTCTCCCGCCGAACTTTCAATATAAAAACGTTGCCTGCCTAGTTTTCCTTCGTCCAAAATTTCAGGGATAGGGCAACCGTGGCTAAAAAATTTCCTGTGCAATTCAAGTTCCTTTTCAATGAGTTCAGGATTGCCTATTCGCAGGTACGTGTCTTTACCTTGGTATATGGAAATGTCATCATATACTCTTTTGCGTAGAAACTTGAATTCCTGGTTCTTGATTCGCAGTGTCTCATGTAAATTTTTGTATTTGATCATTGCGTTTAGTCACCACAAAATTCATGTCGAGCATATTTACATTATAACATTTATAACAATTATGTAATTTTGCATCGGTTATTTGCATTGTTCGCATGGATTGTGAGTGATGTGTTATAAGATAGCAAGATGAATTTTGCAACCCAAACGGAGGTTTTGAACGAGTTATATATAACCCCGGGAACTCCTTGCTCCGATCGGGATTTGAACCCGAGTTTGAGCCGTGAGAGGGCTCCGTCCTTGACCGAGCTAGACGATCGGAGCAGTAGTAACCAATTTATTGATTGCTTCCATATTTATATGTTATTGTGGTTTGATGTTCTCGGAAAAATATGCGCCTGCGACGCTTAGCCAGATAATAGGCAATGATAGCGCTGTTTCCGCACTCATGGCCTTCGCGGAAAAGGTGCATAGGGGAGAAAGAACGAAACCGATAATATTAGTAGGGCCTTCGGGAACGGGAAAGACGTCTGCTGCGCGTGCCCTTGCATATGGAAACAGCTTTGAACTCCTGGAAACAACGGCTAGCGATTACAGGGACGCTGAGACGCTTAACAAGACAATAATACCTGCTGGAAACAGCAGAGGATTATTTGGAAAGACGACAGTCATACTAATGGACGAGATAGACGAACTTTCCAAGAAGTATGATACCGGAGTGGAGAGGGCAGTCGACAAATTCCTGAAAAGCACGAAACAGCCAGTAATATTCACAGCCGAGGATTACTGGGATCCGAGCATAAGATTCCTCAGGGGAGCTGTGGAAAGGATAGAGTTCAAGAAAGTAGGCCATGATGCAATGTTCTCATTCCTTAAAAAGATATCAGAGAAAGAAGGCATTGGAATAGACAAGGATCTCATCGAAATACTTGCAAAAAGATCCAATGGAGACGTGAGAGGTGCGCTAAATGACCTTGAGGCGCTTCTTGGCGCCGGCAAAGAGCTCATTGAGAATATAGGCATACGCGATACCAAGATGGAAATATTCGGAGTCCTTGACAAGATATTTACTTCTGCTAATTTTGATATTTCCAGAAATGCTGTGATAAAAAGCGCAGTTGACACGGACATGCTGCTCAACTGGGTTGACGAAAACATACCAGTAAGGTATTCATCCAAGGGAAGCAGGCGCGAAGCTTACTACAATCTCGCAAAGGCAAGCAGGTTTTCAGCAAAGGCAAGCAGAACAAACTACTGGGGATACTTGAGATATGCAAGCGTATTGATGTCTTCAGGAGTCGCTGTTTCTAATGACGGATATGTCAGGCTTCTGAAACAGTACAGCTTCCCGTCAAAAATAAGGCACATGAGCAGCACAAAGGAAGACAGGTCTACCGCAAGTGAGATATCGGAGAAGCTCGGCGATAGATTTCATACAAGCAAGAAAAAGATTGTAAAAGACTACTTCCCGCTTATAAAACAGATATTGACAGCCTCGACAAAAAGAATAGGCAAGGACGAGGCGATTGCCAAAGCGTGCATGGAATACGGCCTTGAGCCTGAAGAGATGGAATTCATACTTTCGTCCTGATTCTTGCAGAGAAAGGGATAGAAATTACTTGCCCTTCTTCTGCGGGGCTGCCTTTCCCGCGTTTCTTGAATCCTGGTCCTTGTCCAGTGCCTCGACCATCATGTCAGCTGCAATATTCACGGGATTTATGACATGCGCCACCTCAAGATCCATGAAATGCGATGCCGCATCCTGGCTATAGGCTATGACCGAGAGATTGGTCTTCTGCGCAAGCTTCTTTATGACCAGGACGACATAGACTGCCTTTGTGCTCTCGTTTATGTCAAGTATTATGTCGCTGGCAAGATGGAACCTGAATTTCTCCATCTCTGTTTTTTGAGTATAGTCGGCAAGATAAGCAGTGAAGCTTCGATCGCGGAGAGAGTCTGCAGTCAACTTGTCGGAAGTTATTATTATGAAATTCCTGCGCTGCAGCTTCAGCTTCTCTGCTATAATAGTATTTGCAGGGCCGTATCCCACAAGAATTATGTGGTTCTTGAGATGCCTCTTTTCGACCCTTGACAACCCGGAATAAAGTTTTTCGACTCGTTCGCTCAAAAAATCACTTGACAAGACAGTCACCGCGCTAAGGAATATGGTTAGACCGGAAATTATTAATACTATTGTGAATATCCTGCCAAGGTTCGTCACAGGCACAATGTCCCCATACCCTACAGTCGAGATGGTAGTTATGGTAAAGTAGAGGGCCTTTATCGAGTTGTGTATAGGCACGTTGAAATTGCCATACTGGCCCAGAATCAACGAGCCGATAGTGCCATACAGAAGAACGGCCGCTATCGCAGACGAGTAAAGCAGGATCTTCCTGTTTATGTGCATGGCTATTTATTTGAACGGAATAATTTAAGAATATATCTTTTGCTGAAGCCGCAGTCGGAAATTCAGGATGAAAAAACCTGGACGTCCTGAAAGTTTCAGGAACTCTGCAGCCTTTCCCGTGCCATCTCTATCACTGATCTTAGGATTTCTTTTTTATCGCCGTAGATACTGACCTTTATGCTTGCGGCATTCTTATGCCCGCCGCCGGAATCTATGCCAGATAGATAGAGTTCCTTCATCTGGTATATTATGTCAGGTATGTTTACCGCGTCGCTGACCTCTCCGGCTGCCCGCATGGAGATGAACTGGTTGTAATGGACTATAGCAAGATAATGTTTTCCGCCGTTTTTGTCTGCCTCGGTGAGCAGTTTTGACGCGAATCTCCCCGGCAAGGGATACCTGGTGTCCTCGGACCGAATCTCCCCATAGTCAAGAACTATTATCTCGTGTTTTCCTGCCCTGACATGCTTTGCCTGAACAAATGCCTTATCCAATGTCTCTTCCAGTTTTACCTTTGCATAGTTGCACAGCTCTTCTTTTCTGCTGCTGTCGGATAGTATGCCGTCTATTTCGGAAGGAGTAAGATTCCCGTCTGCTTTGGATATGACTTTCGGATCGCTTGTGAGCAAATCGAGCAGCGCGGCCTCCTGCTCCCCAGATTTGGCCTGTGGTGCGAAGGTGCTGCAGTCGCCTATGAGTGACGCTCCTTCCATATCCTTGGTTTCCACCTCGGAAAAGACATGGGAAAAGGCGCACGCGAGATAACCTGCAGTATAATTGGACCCGCTGCCGAACTGCCACGGGTTTATGTAATGCTCTAGCGATTTCCCCTTGAAGCCTTCCTCTATGGGGTGATGATCCAACCAGATTACATCCAGATGGCCTGCCGCTGCGTCTATGCCCTGATTGCTGTTCTCCGACGTGCCGAAATCGATTATAAAAAGAAGAGGCTTCTCTATTGAGCCGTAGTTGTTTGCCACCAGCATATCCCATTCGAGATCCCTGCCCGTGTACATCACGCTCCGGTGCATTATCCATATTGGATTTGGCTTCAGGCCGAGCCTTTCCGAGAGATTGCGTACCGCCCTGCTCAGTGCGACAGCGCCGCTGGAGCCGTCTGCATCGTTATGGAAGCGTATTATAACAGGAACGCCAAGGATAAGCTTCCTTAGGAGAAGCGATGCCGATTTCATGAAAGACGGCCACATCTTTTCGGTTGTTGCGTCGAGCTCGGCAATGCCGGTAGCATAAGGAGTGCCTAGGATAAGTCTTCCCGCAAGCGATTCTACCGCAGAGAGTATGCTTTCGGTAGGGTCTTCGCGGCCCTGGCTTCCTGGGGCCTCTGCGGCATTGGTGGTATCGTCCAGGATATAGCCTGCCTTAATGTGCGCGGCTCCTTCCATTTCCCTTACGGCCACGCCGTTGCCTGATGCCGAGAGCGCAAGGCAGATATTGCCTGCGCCGTACTTTATGCACGTGACTAGCTCTTCCATGTATTATGCTAATTTGTGGCATTATAATATATATTGTCTACGCACGCCTGGTTATAGGTCGAATTCGTTATGTAGCCGCAGTATGCTGTGTCGTTGTATGCTTTGGCAAGCGATGCGTAGCACTGGTATCCCGCGTTGGTCGAATTTATTGTGGCGCAGGCGCTCGCATTCCTTTCGGCAATTGCACTGCTTATTACGGCAAGTGCGTTGCAGGATTGCAGGCTTGTGCCGTTGTATCCCGCGCATAGCTGGCTTGAAAGCTGCGAAGCGGAGATGTTCAAATGACCGGATGTTCCGGAAGAATTGTGCGCTGCGGTTGTATTGTAGCCGTAAGATGTGCATATGTTGTACAGGGAAGGGCTTGAGATCATGCTGCAGCCGAGGTCGTTGCCGGAAAGGCTGGTGACTGCAAGGTAGCAGAAGTCCCGTGCAGTATAATTGCTTGATGCTGACTCGAGATAGGAGATGGGAGATATCTTAGGAATCAGTATGGATGCGTTGGAATTGCCTTTCATGTTTTCAGAAAGCAGCATTATTCTTGAAACCATGCTCGAGTTGGAGCTTTCCGAAACTCCTGAACAATATGACGCATTTATGCGGGATACCGCATTGCCGAATAGGATAGCCGAAGAGCAGGCATCCGAATATGCCGTATTGGATATCTGCCTGCATGCGGATATGTTGTCGGATTCCGTTGCCAGCGTATCTATGCAGTTGTACCTTCCGGTTCCGTTTAGTATATCGCACAGTGGAATTGAAAGGGATGAGTTTGAGCTTTCCAGCGTACAGGTATACCTTGACTGCGGATTGCTTATGCCAGAGCATGCCCGTGGGTTTGAGGTGAGGGAAGCTATGCTGGAATAGCAGAGATATGATGCGTTGCCATTGATGTTGCCGCATATGGAAAAATTCTTTGAGGAATAAGCAAGCCTGTAGAAACACGCGTTCTTATTCTGGATGAGAAGTATGGAATTGCAGGCTGCGATGCCGTTGGAGGAATGCAGGCTTAGCAGATACCCTATGAGGGCAAAAAGCGCGGCTGCGCCTACTATGCAAGCATAGACAGTAAGCTGATCCTTCTTGCTGAGAGATCCGAAATATTCCAACGCTTTTTTCCTGATCTGGGCGTAATCCATTGCTCTTGACAACTTCAGCAGCTGCCGTAAAGGCCTGCTTGCATCTAGTTCTCAAGTTAAGCTTATTATGGTTTCTTTTTCTATTAATCAGATAGTTGCAAAGGAATGTGGGAATGGATAAGAGATTCGTTTTGATAGGCGTCGTACTGATGGTTGCAGGGGCACTGGTCGCATTCTCCTACTCGTCGCAGATAGGAACAAAGGCAGGCACTCTGACGCGGCAGAGCCTTATCGTGGCGCCAAACAGCCTGGTATATTCCCCAATAACACTTAACAAGACAAACGCAGTCTATGTGATATACACATCAGGCAACGTGCCAGTGGACTTCTATCTTGTTGACAGTTATGCGTTTTCAGGGATAGTACCAGACCTGAAAAAGGGATATGTTCCAAAGAATATAATATCGGAATATTCGGGCAACGGACTTTATATCGAGATAAAGAACAGCTCGCAGGGCATTTTCCCATACAACAGCAGCCTTTCAGGGGAGGGCTTCCCTGCGCCTAAATATTACAGCGGCGCTGAGGTGCTTGGCAGCGGCACATATTATATGATATATGCGAATCCGGGAAGCTTGCCTTCCAACATCACATTCGGGTATGTTCTGCCCAGTGCCGGTCTCACGAATGACACGCAGCAGTTCATCTCTTCAGGAATGGGCTTGTACGGCAGTGTCTCTGCGGTGATGGTACTTGCAGGGATAATAATGATTGTTTGGGGCGTGATTTCTGAGGGCAAGGATAAAGAGGACACCGAGGAAAAGGAGGCCGCGATACACGAAAGATATGAGGAAATTGATGGCGTAGATGCAAAAAGGCATAGGCCGGCGAAGAGAATGCCAGCGGAAAAGAATAGGAGGAAGGCGCGGCGCCGATTGACACGAAAAAGCATGCGCAGCCGGCAAGGAGTTTCATAAATCGTGCATAGGTTATAAAAATATTCCACTCTTATGAGTAGATGATCAGATGGGAAGGAGCAAGATACTCTCGGGGATAACAGGCCTGGACAAGATGCTGAATGGAGGCATACCTAAGTCAAACCAGCTCGTAATAGCTGGCGGCCCAGGTACAGGGAAGACGCTCCTTTGCCTTGAATACCTATACAGGGGAGCCCTCGGAGGGGAAACTTCCATAATGTTTTCGCTTGAAGAAGAGACAGAACTTCTTGTGGAAAACATGAAAGAAGCCTTCCCAGGATTCACTGAGATAGACAGGCTCATGGCGGAAGGCAAGCTCGTAATAAAAGGCATGGACCAGGCCTCTTCACTCATACAGAAAGACAAAAAAGGCAACATATTTGCTTTCACCACTACAATAACCGATATTGAGGAGATGATAGTCGAAGCAGGAGCCCATAGGGTTGCGATAGACTCGATATCGATTATGAAAATGTTCGTCAAGGATCCATTTGAATATAGGGGAGTTTCCACAAGCCTTGTGGCTATGCTTCGCAGGCAGGGAATAACAGCATTGCTGACGATGGAGATAGAGACCTCTGATAAAAGCAGGCTTGTCTTTGAGCCGGAGTTCTTTATATACGATGGAATTGTGATACTTTACCTGAGCGGAGGCAATGAGGAAAACAGGGTGCCATCCATAGAAATAATAAAGATGAGAGGAACCCAGCACAGCTTCTCGACAGTACCTTACGAAATAACATCTGACGGAATAAACCTTCTGCTGATACCTCACAAAGAATAGAAAAGCCGATACAGGAGATACGACATCTGTTTCTGCATGCGCAGGAAGGCAGTACAGTAAGCGATGAATATCCAGATTATATGTTATTGAGCCTGAGCTTTAATTCTTCTGCGTTCAACTTCGTTGTAAGAAGAGGCATGTGTTCAATCTGGGCTATCTTTATGGCCAGCTTGTCAACCTGGTCAAGATTCTGTATTACGACAAGTTTTGGCTTTATAGGCGCGACTCTAACAACCACCATTGGTGATCTGCCGGTGCTGACCTGGTCGAATATGAATGCGCGCTCGCTTGTGGTGCCGAAAAGCCTAGGATAGTCAGATGGAGATATCTCAAGTATGACTCGCAGGCTGTCAAGAAGAGTATAGCCGAAGAGCTTTATGGAATCGAGGTAGCTCGGATTCGCCACTATCTTGGCATCTATCAGCCTTGCAAAGTCAACACCGCTTATCGGAGTGGTGAAATCCTTGAGCGAGAAGAATGAGTTGTCCTCTTTGGGCTTGCTGAACTTCTGAAGATTTCTCGCTACTTCGCCGCCCTTCTGTGCGTCTATTGCCATGAGTGCGGTTATGAATCTGCGTATAATGCCGACTCCCGGACTGGCTCTCCTGTTGCCTTCGTAGTCGCTTATTGTTGAGGTGGATATCTTGAGATACTTGGCAAGCTCTACCTGTGAGATTCCGAAAAGTTCCCTCCATTTCTTCATAGTGCTTCCGGGAGTGTCGGAAAGCGCTATCTCTCCGGCTATCCACTCCTGTATAGAATCCATTAATTCACGTTTTTTATTATGTTCCTATAGATTATTATAACATTGCAAGGGAATAGACGAATTGCATTACGTCAGTTGCATTACGCTTGCTAATTTATGTTTTGCCTATGCAGACTAAACATTTGGTATGCCGCACTTTTGCACGAAATGGATATTCATTTATATACCTGAAAAGGGAATATAATTCCCAACTGGTTTCTGGAAGACATGAGACTTCTACATAGATTTCTGGCAGGAATTTGGATATCTGAAGATAGATATTTGAAATGAGTTTACAAGGAAGCGGAATATGCATGAAATATTTAAGCGGCAACTTTAGAAACGTGATAATAAGGCCAAAGCCAGAAAATGGCACAGGCGAGAGTGCAAAGAAGCCGAGCGCCATTCATTTGGATGTGATGTCCTTTCTGGGAGAGATAAATTACCACATATCAAATGAAAGGTATTCAGACGAGACGCTCAGATTCCTGGAAGGACATCATGGAATTGATAAATATGTAGGAATATGCGGCGGTGGAAACCAGAACCTGACAATTCTGTCGAATTTGCAGAAAAACAATAAGAAATTCAGCGCGGAGCTGGTTGATATAATTCCCGCACAGATAGAGAATTTTTACCTCATATCAGAAATCTTTTCCCGGTCCTCTACAACTGAGGAGTATCAGAAGTATCTTAGAATGTGGCATTCCCAGGCGTATTCCAAGAAGATTTCGGAAGAATTGGGATTTCACCAGCAGAAGCTGCCTGTCATGAAATACGCACAGGAGATAAGTTTTTCTCTTTCGGATATAAACTATTATATGAAAAGAACCACGCAGAAAGCCAAATATTTCATCTATCTATCCAATGTGTTTGAAAACGGAGATGAGAAATTTAGAGAATTGTTAAATAGCATTTCCGGGGATAAAAAATTCTTTGAGGGCACAACGTTAATGTTAGTGGACACCAGATCGATAATCAGAAGGAAAGAATTTGTTGATGTGTCATTCTTTAAGAAAACCGAATCGAAATTCCTGGAATACGGAAAAGCGCCTTTGATACAAGTGCTGGTTGAAACCAAAAGAAAGCAGTAAAGGTTTCAAGTAGATTGCCCGGATATGATGCCGTCGCATGTGCCAAAGGCATATGATGCAGAGGGAATAGATGCCTCTGGCAGCATGCGTTTTTTATTAGCCTGTTCTCGCATTCTTGAGCGCAGTTGCCATCCAGAGAAGATCGTTGACAAAATCTGCAAGATGGTCAGGGCCCATGGCCTTCCTTATAGGGGTGAAAAGCTCCGTGTTGGATATCTCCTTATTGTTCCATGTTTTCATTATGAAATCCCAGCTTATGTGGACCGATTTCTTTATAGGCACCAGATTGAGCTCTATTGCCACCTCGCGAAGCTGTTCTATGGCGCGTGCGCCGCTGGCGCTGCCATAGCTTACAAACCCGACAGGCTTTCTTGACCACTCAGGAACCAGCCAGTCCATTGCGTTTTTCAAAACGCTCGAATACCCATGATTGTATTCGGGTGAAACTATGATGAATGCGTCTCCATCGTTTATTTTGTTCGACCATTTCTGCACCACTTCGTTTGGATATTTCATATTCATCATCGCAGGAGACGTGGGCGAATCAAAGAACGGCATAGGGTAATCCTTGAGGTCTAGAAGTTCAGCTTCTACGTTTTCCCAACCCTTTAGCTCTTCCATTATCCAAGATGCGGGCCTCTGGCCAAATCTTCCTTCCCTTACACTTCCAAGTATAACTTTTATTTTTATTTTTTCCATAGATGTCGCCACGTTATTCCGTGAATGCTGTGATATTATCTATTGCAGGTTAAAGTATATAAAGACGAAGCGTATGTCCCAACACGATAACGGATATATATGAGAAAATACAATAAATAATCATGGATATTGTCTGGTCAAAAGATAGATCACAGATAGGAACACTCGCTACTGATATAGCCGAAATTGCAAATTCGCTGCGCCGGGGAGACAAAGAACAAGCCATTGTAAAGTTCAGGGATTTTGAACAGGTTCTGAGGCATTCGGCAAATAGAAAAGGAGACGGAATCACCAACCTGGAAGTGTATCCATACATTAACAATAGTCTTGGAGCCGGGCTGATACTCAGAGGCACAGCCATTGAAGTTCATGTACAGAAAGATTTGGAAGACGTAGGAAACAACTTCGGGCTTAGGGTTATACTTTATTTTATTGAGCGTTTTTGCAGTGGAGAGTTGGGAAATAAACTCGAAGGCTTTGAAAAAGCTAATAACAGGCTTATGTCTGGTTTGAACTCTGGAGAGATACCGATAATAAGAGGCATGGTTGGAGAATTTCAGAAGTGGAACAGATTGCTTGATAATATTTTCAAGGCTGACACGAATGGCGGGACACCGAAAAAAGTAATGGAGATAGATAGATTTTTGTCTAATACGGGACAGTCCTTGGGACTGATGAATGTCGAAGGAGTCAACCTTTACAAAAATATAATCACAAAGACCGATGTCATTATTTCATTGCGCCCTTGAAGTGTACCGTTGGGGATTTTGCAGCGCACAAATCCATTAGTAGCATAGGAACCCGTATAGAAGGCCAGTGTAGGAAGGCGTTCCATAAATGCGGAGGCCGCGCAAAAAGCACGGACCTTTAAAGAGATAAAAAATCGTGCAGCGCTGCGGTCCTAGAAATGATACATGTTATCTCGCGGCATTCTTCAAAATCCACAACACATAAAGAGGAGTACAAAAAGATAAATCAGTAATGGAAAAACGGTTTGTTACGAAACGGGCAGGAATTATAATAGATAAGATAAGACATGACCAAGACATCTCAGGATTGCTGCGTGGACCAAATGCCAACAGGCAGGAAATACTAATATTTTCAGATCAGATGCGTGAAGAAGGTACCATAAGCAGAGGCGAATGGGTACGCATTAGGGACATATTGGAAAGCCCCCTGCCTTCGCCGTTCGATGATGGTTTAAAAATTAAGGCAACAATAAGCGAGAGGCTCGATTGCTTGTTGCGCTCTGTAATGAATTCGGAACCCAACATAATACTCATGCTTATGCTCGATAGACAGCCCAAGCTTGCCGAAAACATAATGGAACACTTTGAAATTAGAACCGATGGCGCATGGAAAATTGAGAGAGCTATGCCTCATTTTAATAAACACATGTCATACATTGATAGCGCAGGTTTTGTCTCATACCGTTTCGAACAGTTTGAATTCTTGACAGAATATGCTGCAAGCGAATCAGGATTTGTGTATGGACAGCCGCTTGCATTGTTCAGCTTGCAGATGTCTTGCAAATATGAAATTCCATTGTACAGTCTGTTTGGGAATCCTGTTGCATTTGACAAAAATATATCCCCATTAAGCAGGTTCAGGATTCTTGAGCTTCTGGACAAGAGCAAGGAAAAAAAAGTCGGAGAGATTGCCACAGATACTGGATGCACGCCAATAGTCATAAATACATGCTTGAGCACTAAGTCAGGATTAGGTCTGGTTGACGTCCACAGGCCACCGAAAAAAGATTATGAAAGGACATTGCATTGCTGGATCGATGGCAAAAACCCAGGGGATGTGAAGCCCATAGGCAGATGGGATTATCTTACAACAGAGGCTGCAAAATACCTGGCAAGAAAAGGCATGAGCACATGGGAGGATATTGTTGAATACCTTAGACATGGTGAAAATGCAATAGTGCATAAAATTCTAGTCAGGCTAAAAAAGAGAGGATTTACAGAGATACTCTGCGAGAACGATGAAATGGCGTCAATAATAGAGCCCACAGCCAAAGGCAGAGAGTTTGCAAATGAGATAGTATGTAAAGTAAAGGACGCTGTTGCAAATGGCACAGAATTGAAAGCTATGCAGGAATCGGCCAGAAAATACCGGATATATCCAGATTCGATGGCATCTGAGATGAGCGATAGTTTAAGACGTTACCTGAAAGTATTATCTGGAAGAAATAGAAAAACTTCAAAGGAATAGAAAAACATAATTTCAGAAAGATATGATAATTTCCTGAAGCGTGCGTTTTGAAAAGACGCGGTTTGTGCAAAGTTGCATTTTGTTCGGAAATACGTTCGAACGGGATAAAAAATTAAAAAGCCTTCTGCCAAAGACCAGAAGGCAAATTGCGTCTTTATCTTCTCTTCGTGGATCTTTGGGACCTGAGGATCTTCCTCTTAGCCTTCTTTAGCTTTGAGGCCTTGGCTACCTTCCTGTAGGATTTGCCTACCCTTCTTGTTTTTTTGCTTTTTGTTTTTTGCATGTCTATCACTATCTATAAAATGCAAATTTTTATATATTGAAGTGCTAAATATGATAGTCAGGGTTTTGAGATGCAGAGGGTTAAAAGGTATCCCCAGACACAGGCAGTTATAGAAGAGACCAACAGGCTAATTGCAAATATAAAGGATCTCAAAAGGGAGATTAGAGTTGGAAATATAGAAGCTGTAGTCAAATTGGCACATAAGATAGACAGGACAGTAAAAAGGCACGAAGGCAATTTCATAGAGTCAGTATATGAAATAGGATTTGAAGCGTATGGAAGCGGCAGCATTCCTGCAGGAGAAAGACCCATAACGACAAGAGCCTTGCAGACCATTATTGGCAGAGGGAATAGGCAACAAAATGCAAACAAGAAAAAAAAGTAATCTGACCAAGTATTGAAGTCTTATTTTTCCTTTGTTATGCAGAGGTATCTGGTGTCATCAAAGAAAATTGAGCACGTCAGCAGCAATATTGCAGAATCCCTTACAACTATCTGTATGAATCCAGTAAGGTAAAGCAATGAAAGAATTATCAGTATAAGCATAATTGCCGCAAGCGCTGAGAATATCCTTAGATAGAATCCAGTCAGGATGGCTATCCCTATTGCTAGGAGAAGAACACCATGCGCAAGTATGATTAGGGATGGACTTATGGCAGCAGGAAGGAAACTGGGGAGGAATCCTTCCCAGTACCTCGGGTTTGTAATCTCCCATATGCCAAAAGTCATGAAGACAAGGGCAACTGCAAACCTTGTCAGCAGATGCCTTATCCTATCCTTTTTCATCTGGAAAAATCCCAGATTATTTCCTCTTTGTATAGAGATACACTCCCAATATTATAACAATGATTATTACTACGATCACTGCCGCGTATGTTCCAGAATTGCCTGAAGATTGAACCTGGGTAGCAGGCTTAGCTGTGGAATTTGCAGCGCTTATCGAAGTCGTTGATGTGGAAGGATATGATGTGGAACTTGGATACGAGGTGGATTTGGAAGACGTGCTCGCAGTTTTGTTGGTAGTCGCCGTACTGTTTGTAACAACAGATTTTGCCGCAGTCGCATTGCTTGCGTTGGAGGTGGCATTTGCCGATGTTGCAGAGGCACTTGTGTTTGCACTTGACGCTGAAGATGTTGCTGCATAGTTGGATACCACTACAATATGCCAAAGGTTTTCAAATCCGTTGCCGTTCATCTGGCCCGGGGCGGTATCATACTTGTAAGTATAAAGCGGCTGGCCCAGATATGTGTACTGCTTGCCTCCCCCTGTTCTGTTTATTGCGCCAAAATCAGAGACGTTCAGTGACGCGGAAGCAGTCACGGTGCCGGAATTGTAATAAGGAGTCCATATGCTTGTGCATCCGCTATAGCAGGCGCTGGTGCCGCTGTATGGTTTGTCCATGCTGAAAGTATACAAGGTATATCCCTGGGAATTCACAAGGTAGTTGCCTACAGTGCTGTTGTATGCTACATTGAATGTATAACCAGTAGCCGCTGCGGACACTATACCTGCATTCTGAACGAATGCAAGGCCGAATATTGCAAAAAGTATTGCGAATGACACCATTAGTTTCAGTGTTTTTGACATTATCTCACGATTATAATCAATTTATAAAAGTATAAATAAGCAACTATACATTTAGGTATCTGTGACACCCTCCCACTCGTAAACGGCGTGGGCTTCCTCTGCGTTCATGCAATCACTGCACCCTGCAAAGGATGTGTTTTATCGGTTCTCAGTTCTTCGAGTCCGTTTGCATTTCCTGTTGAAATGTATTGACGATTCTCTCCCTGAGCGTGACTTTCCCTCTGTCCAAGGGTAGCTCTGTTGA
>JAJZIZ010000015.1 GCA_021846005.1 Microcaldota archaeon | reverse complement strand
TGAGTTTGGAATGCTGGGACTGCAGACTGGATATGAGTCGATCTGCGTTAGGTTGAGTGTTCCAGGATTCGCAAGATCGGCTGCTTTCACACCTGTGTAGGTTCTTACAAACAGCATAAACGCAATCGCAATCGCCAAGGCTATCAAAACATTATAGATTTTCATTTCAAGTCCTAACTATCGAATTCCTGTTTTTCAGATAGACTGCATAGTCTATGTATTGCTTTTCCTTGTCAAGCGTATTCCTTATCTGCGGGCTTCTCTCCCTCTTACTCTCTATATTCTCTGTCACTTCTATCGCGAAGGAGTCGCTGCCGGCGCCAGAGCCGAAGCTTGTAACCATTATCTTTTCTCCTGGCTTTGACTTGTCTAGCACTGCAGACAACCCAAGCATCGAAGCCCCCGAGTATGTATTGCCTATTATTGGCGTAAGCAGGCCTTCTTCAACCTGTTTAGTCTCGAAGCCGAGCATTTTTGCGGCATTGAGCGGGAACTTTCCGTTAGGCTGGTGGAAAACCGCATAATCGAAGTCTGAAGGCTTGAATCCTGTTTCCTCGAAAAGCATATTTGTGGCTCCTACAACATGCTTGAAATATCCCGGTTCTCCGGTAAACCTGCCTCCGTGGGACGGGAAATTTGCGCCCTCCCTCCTCCAGAAATCAGGGGTGTCTGAGGTATAGCTTACTGTTTTAAGTATCTCTGCTATGTTCTCTTCCTTGCTGCTGCCTATTATGAAAGCCGCGCCGCCTGCGCTGGCCGTGTATTCCAGGGCATCTCCCGGCCTTCCCTGCGAGGTATCGCTGCCTACTGTAATTCCGTACTTTATCATCTTGCTGTCTGTCATTCCCATGAGCATCTGTATTCCTGCAGTGCCTGCCTTGCATGCGAATTCCAAATCTGCCGCGGTAAGCTTATGTCCTGCATCTATTGCCTGCGCCACTATTGTGGCTGTAGGCTTGACTGCGTAGGGGTGCGATTCTGAGCCCACATATACTGCCCCAAGCTCCCGCGGATTTATTCCTGAATGGTAAACTGCCTTCCTGGCGGCCTCTACTGCTATCGTTGCTGCGTCTTCGTCAAAAGCAGGAACGCTCTTTTCCTTTATGTTGAGGCCGCGCTTTATGCTCTCTCCGTCCTCGTTCCATACTCTCGCTATCTCTTCTACCTTTATCCTGAGTTTCGGGACGTATGCGCCATAACCTACTATTCCTGCCATAAATTATCAAATGTAGATTTCTTCGTATTAATTAATATACTATACGATGGCGTAAGTCTTTCAGCGAATTTTAGGCATAATCGCCAGGCATTCCTTGGTCCGTGCAGTCATTCTTTTCCCGACCAGACTGTCAGGTCTCAAAGCGCCAGATGTCTCAAACCCGCACCTGTCTGCAAGGAGACAGTATTATATACTGATACATGGGAACATTCTGTACATCCTGTGACAAAATGCCTTCCGAAAAAACCAAGGATCCTGCAGATCTCGAAGAATGCCTCCCCGAAATAGGGGAATTCACATTCAGCGTGCTGCGTCATCCCTTCCGGTCCAATCTCAAGGAACTTGAATCTGCCATAGGGAATCTGCAGGCGGAGGCGCTCAAGCATGCAGGCCGTCCAGAAGGCAATGTATACGCGGTGCTTGCCTCAAATCTAATATCTGTAAGGATATCAAAAGAACACGGAAAGAACAGCCGCAGTCACAAAGCATTTTTGTGATGGCTATGGCTAACCTGCATTCTTTTCAACTGCGCCGTAATACAAAGGCTTTAATATTCTTCTGAGCAATAGTTAAGTTAAACCAATGAGATGAGGTATCACCATGGCTAAATCTTCGAAAGAAATATCGGACAAGGCACTTGAAGCAGTAAGGCTCTCAAGGCAGAGCGGAACAGTAAGGAAGGGAGTAAACGAAGTCACCAAGAGCGTCGAGCGCGGCCTTGCTTCACTAGTGGTTATGGCAGAAGACGTCGAACCGCAGGAAATCCTGATGCACATACCTAAACTGTGCGACCAGAAGAAGATAACATATTCTTATGTTCCTACAAAGCTCGATCTTGGAAAGGCAGTCGGCATAAATGTGCCATGCTCTGCGGTCGCCATAGAAAAGGCCGGAGAAGCAGAATCTGCGATAAAGAGCATAGCAGGCATGACAACCGGAAAGGTGCAGCCTGAGGAAAAGAAGGAAGTTCACGAGCAGAAGAAAGAGCATGCTCCAAAGGAGCACAAGCCAAAGAAGGAGGCAAACTCTGAAGCTCCAAAAGAGAAGGAGGCTCCAGCAGAACCACAGAAATAATCCCCAAGTGATAATAGATGGCAGCTGAAACCGCCAAGGAAAAAGCAATCGAGCCAAAGCCGGCAAAGCCTAGTGATTCCGCAAAGGAATCTGCAGGCACAAGCCAAGGCGTAACCCAGCAGAAAGCTCCCTCGGGGGAGAATGCGAGGTTTGAAGGCTTTCTTGCAGAAATAGTCGGAGTGGAGAAGAACCGCACCGGAATATATGGCGAGATAAAGCAGGCCTTATGCAAAATCATGGAAGGCAGAGACAAGGGCAGGGTTATCAGGAGGAATTTCTCCGGAAGAATCAAGAAAGGGGACATAATACGCCTGCCTGACACAAGCAGAGAAGACAAGAGAATAGTCGCAAGATGAGTTGCTTTAGATGAAATGTTCATACTGCCTAAATGAAATAGAGAAGGGAACAGGCTTTGCATTCGTGAGCCGCAACGGCACAACCAGATACTACTGCACAAACAGGTGCAAGAAGCTGAATCTGGATCACAACCGCAAGCTCAAAATAAGGAAGGCAAAGCCTAAACCCAAGGCTTCCTGATATCTTCAAGATGCTTCAAAAGAACTCGTTAGCGCATCATCTCTGCGCAGGCAGCAGCAACTGCCTTTTGCATTTTTGTCACGCTGCAATTTACGGCTCCCCTCCGGATTCCCTGCAATTATAAGTTTCCTGAGTAATCGAATATTTTGACAAATTCTAAATATCTTATCGCATCACTATATTAGGTGGGCGTGGAGGGTGTTTATTCTTTGAATGATGGGACAAAACTGGTAAAAGCTGCAAGGGAAGCGATAGAGCTCAGCATAATGTCTCCTGAATTCAAGCAGGAGATGCTTGCAGAAAGCCTGGGGGAGTTTAACGGCAAGCATGGGGCATTCGTGCGGATAATGCACTATCCTACCGAGTCGAAAAGAGGACATGCGTGCCTGGTGGACAGCGAGCTTCCTCTCAAGAAGACAATTCCGCAGCTGGCATTATATGCTTCCAGCAATGGCAGCTTTGTTCCTGTTTCGCATATGGAATTCGGGGACATAGTCATAGCTCTTGGCATTATAACCAAAGTCAAGGAAATAAAAAGCAGGAACATATCCAAGATAAGAAACGAAATCAAGTCGAAGACAGCAGGGCTTGCGCTTCAGTTCGGATACAATGAAGGCTTCGCATTCATCGAGAACACAAACAGATTTTCCATGCCTGAGGAGTTTCTGCATGAACTATGTGCAGACGCAGGCCTTCCGCCGTCATCCTGGAAAAATCCAAAAGCCAAGCTCTACCAGTTCCACGCGCAGATATTCCTGGAGAAGGAGCCTCACGGCGACGTAGAAGAGATATTCCTGTAACTGCTTCTGTTTCAGGTGCATGCATGCGCACTATTATGCTGATAGACATGGATTATTTCTTCGCCGCGTGCGAAGAGATAAAGCGCCCTGAGCTGAAATCAAGGCCTACTATAGTCGGCGCAGATCCCAAAGGCGGCAGGGGCCGCGGAGTCGTCATGACCTGCAATTATGTCGCAAGAAAACTGGGCATACACAGCGCAATGCCTATCTCGTCAGCGTACAAGATAGCACCCGAAGCTGAATATCTTCCGATGGATTACTCTTATTACGAGCGCAAATCCAACGAGGCATTATCCATAATAAAACGTTTTTCCGGCGCAGCCGAACAGGTAAGCATCGACGAGTTCTTTATCGACGTTTCTTTGAAAGTATCAAATCATGACGAGGCGCTCCGCCTCGCCGAAAAAGTAAAGGCTGCAATATCGTCGGAGGCAATGCTTCCATGCTCGATAGGCATAAGCAGCACAAAGCTTGTTGCAAAAATGGCATGCGAAAAGGCAAAACCCAACGGCATAAAGTTCGTAGGCGAGGCCGAGTCCAAGGAATTTATGTGGCCGCTGCCGGTGGGGGAGCTCTACGGCGTCGGCGCAAAGACGCGCGAGCGGCTAGAAAAAATGGGCTATAAAACCATAGGCGACCTATCCAAGGTCAATGTGATGGCCTTAATGGATGAATTCGACTCATTCGGAATAGAGCTGCACAATCTCTCAAACTGCATAGACCCGAGAGAAGTTGTGGAGAATTACGAAATCAAATCAATAGGCAAGGAATACACATTCGGAAAAGATACCAAGGACGACAGCGAAGTAATCAAATCAATAAAGGAGCTCTCGGCATCGTTAGGCAAGGATGTCTCAGCCAAGAAATTCTCTTTCAAGTCGGTAACATTGAAACTCAGGTACATGGACTTCACTGAGCATATGCACAGCCGGAGCATAAGGCCAACCGGCCTGCCTGGCGAGATAGCCAAGACTGCCGTTGAAATATACCTCGAAAATGTGGATCGCACCAAGAAAATTAGAAAGATAGGGGTGCGGGTTTCAGGGCTTCAGGACTACAAGAACCAGAAGCTGCTTTTCAATTGAAATTTTCAATTGAAAACACTGCAGAAAAAAAGAATAGTCGCCAAGAGGCAAAACAATATCCTTGTTCAGTTCTTGCCTTCGCGCTCTTTTCTGTAATTGAGATCAAGAAGGTACTCCCTGGCGCGCAGGGCGCATTTCACTCCGCTGGCGCTTGCGGTCACAGCCTGCCTATAGACCTTGTCGGAAACATCTCCTGCAACGTAAATTCCTTCTGTCTCGGTCAGGACCTCCTCGCTTGTCACAAGGTATCCTGCTTCGTCAAGCTTGAATTTTCCCCTGAAAACTTCCGTGTTTGGCGAATGGCCTATCGCGATGAAGACTCCATCTATGGCCATCTGGGTGATTTCACCGCTTTTGGTATTTCTAAGTTTTACCGCATTAACCTTTTCTGCCCCAAGAATTTCTATGATCTCGGAATCCCACATTATCTTTATCTTGCTGTTTGAAAAGATCTTCTCCTGCATTATCTTGCTGGCCTTGAATTCGTTCCTTCTATGCACTATGGTTACGCTTTCTGCAAACTTGGTTATGAAATTCGCATCTTCCATCGCGGTGTCCCCCCCTCCTACTACTATGACATTCTTGTTCTTGAAGAAAGGCCCATCGCATGTGCCGCATGTCGAAACTCCCCTGCCTATAAAATTATTTTCGGACTCTATGCCCAGTGTCTTGGCCTTTGCCCCTGTCGCAATTATTATGCTTTCTGCCTCATAGCTTCTGCCTCCTGCAACCGCCTTAAACGGCCTTGAGGAAATGTCTATATCTGAAAGGTCATCATAGACAAATCTGGTGCCGAATTTTTCTGCCTGTGTCTTCATTTTGGATACAAGTTCAGGCCCCATTATTCCTTCCGGAAACGCCGGGAAGTTTTCCACTACTGTTGTAAGCTCAAGCTGTCCTCCTCCTGCAGAACCTGCAATGACCAGCGGCTCGAACCCTTCCCTTGCGGCATACACCGCTGCAGAAAGCCCGGCAGGCCCCGAACCGATGATTATAATCTTTTCAGCCAATATGACACCAATAACTAATTTTGCCTATGCACCTATATAAAGTTTGATATCTGATTTGTGAATGGCGAAATCATGGCTGTCAGCATAAACGGCAATCTTGTAGCTATAGACTGCTGGGATCCGGAATCTACTGTGAATTTTGTCTCCCACGCGCATTCTGACCATATCTCGGGAATAAGGAAAAGCAGGAAGGTAATAGCGAGCAGGATAACCAAGGAATTGGTCGAGACCCGGGACAGCAGGAAGAAGATCGAGCTTGCCGAAGGCATTCCGGGAGTTGAACTTCCAAACGCAGGCCATATCCTCGGTTCAAAACAACTCTATGCCGCTTCAGAGGAGCTTGGGGCGTCCATACTCTACAGCGGGGACTATCAGATGGACAATCTGCCGGTGGCCGAACGCATAGACCTCAAAGAGGCAGACATACTCATAATCGACTCGACATATCCCGATCCCGGAGACATTTTCGGCGATAGGCAGGAGATAATCCTCTCGATACAAAAATTCATGAAGTCCGCGCTGGAAAAGGGAATAGTCCTATTCAGTTCCTATGCCCTGGGCAAGGCACAGGAGATAAATCACATAGCAAATGAGATAGGCATCTGTCCGATAGTCGACAAGAAAATATCCGCCGTAAACGGCCTCTACTCAAGGAACGGAGTAAATCTTGAATATCTCTCAATAGACAACGATGAATCCGAGTTCGAATCCGCACTGGGCCGCAATTTTCTGGGCATAAGCAGCATGTCTAATTTCAGGGAGCTTGCATCCAGGCTTTCAGGCGCCTACAACAAGCGCGTCTATACTGCAGTCGCAAGCGGCTTCGCAAAGAATTTTTATATGGGTACATATGCCCAGTTCCCACTTAGCGACCATGCCGACTTCAAGCAGGCGCTCGAGTATGTAAGCGCATGCTCTCCGTCGAAAATATACACGAGAGGGAGCCATAAGAGCGCAGGGATTTTTGCAAAGAACCTGGCAAAAAACGGATACAACGCCGAGGTTTTCAACAACAATATACCTGCTTCGTGGCATGCCACGTGCTGATCTGCGCCAGCCAACTGGCAAAATTCATTTTCTCTGTAATCTATATAAAATATTCTGGGTAAGTAATATTCGTAGCAAGATAATGGTGTGTGTTTGGTTGAATCTATCCCTGTCAATATGGCACAGCGCCGCAGCCGCTCCGAAATAGGCGATATACTCAAAAAGGCAGTCTCTTCCGGCTCAAAGGCAAAAGCGATACTCTTCCTCAAGGAGTTGAGGACGGCGATTGAGGCTAAAGGGGTCCACACCGAGACAGGCATAGATCTTCTTGACTATTTTTTTGCCTTGGGCGCACTGACATTCACCTGCAAATACATAAGCCAGGATGAGATAACATCACTTCTGCGCTCAGTGGGCATATCTCCTGATTCTAAACTGCTTGAAAGAATGGGCCACATGCATTATGACAATTATGGCATATACCTGAATTCCATATATTTTCTCATTTCAATAGGAAAGGAGCCTGACATAGGCAATATCTCGCTGGTAATGGCCTCAATGAAAATGAATCCAGATATCGGGCTTGCAGGCCGTGCCATCCAGTACTTCAAGGAATTCAGCGGCGGCGATGTCTCATATGAGATACCTGCGCCGGAAAGGGAGACTTCGGTGATATTCAACAAGATGGCACAGATGATATTCTCTCTATCGGCACTGACTTCCGATTTCGTATCAATGCAGATAGATCTGATATTGGGCAGCGAGCAGACTGCCGGATACGATGACAATGAGCTTCTGCGCTGCCTTGCCATAATCGGCCTGTTAACCTACTCTGGAAAGGAAACAAGCCTGGAAAACATAACTGAGGTAATGAATGCGACTGACCTGAAGATAAGCAAGCAGGTGGCCGAGTCGCTGCAGGGCCTTCATACAAGCGCACATGTCTTCTATCTTGCAGCAATATACTTCATAAAGGCAATAGGACAGGAAGCAGCACTTGATAAAATAATCAAGGTAGCCAACGCAATGGGCATATCCACCGACTATTCTGCGGCAGGCGCAGCTGTCTCGTTCTACAAATCATATGGGATAATGTGAAAGCGAGCCTGGACTTTTTGCATGAAGGCTACTCTGCTTCGGCTTTCTGCCGGGCATTCCTCTTCTGCCTGAAAATCTTCTTTTCAATGCCTCTGTATCTCTTCATAAGCATCATCGCATCGTTTCTTATCTCCACTCTGCTCTTGGATATTCTCGCCTCTCCGGTCTCTATAGCGGCAGTGCCTACTGCGGCGGCTATATTTGCCGCAATCTTCGGGTATTCCTTATCAAATACTCCGTTGAGTATGAATTCGGTACTGAGATTCTTCCCAGTCCCTTTGGACAGGGCTATCGATGCGGCATAAAGCATATCCATGTTTATCTTTTTGGCCCTCACGTCAAGCAGGCCGCGCATTATTCCGGGGAATGCAACTACATTGTTGACCTGGTTTGGTCTGTCGCTTCTTCCCGTCGCGACTATATACGCTCCGGCTGACTTTGCATCTTCGTAATCTATCTCCGGTTCTGGATTGGCAAGCGCAAAGACTATGGGTTTCGAGTTCATGCTGCTGATTATTTCCTTTGTAAAGGCTCCGTTTTTGGAAAGCCCTATGATTACATCGGCCCCCTTGGCAAGGTCTGCGATACTGCCTTTGGCCTTGTCCTTATTGGTTCTCATCGCTATCTCTTTTTTGAATTCGTTGGAGTCTCCGTCCCTTCCTTCATATATGGCGCCTCTGCTGTCGATTACTACCATATTATGGAATCCCGCATGAAGCGCAAGCTTCGCCACTCCTATGCCTGCTGTTCCTGCCCCGTTTATGACTATCCTGGCATTCTTCTCTTTGCCCGAGAGCTTTATGGCATTGATCAGCGCAGCGACTGCCACGACAGCTGTGCCCTGCTGATCGTCATGGAATACCGGTATGTCAAGTTCTTCCTGGGCCCTGTTGACCACATTGAATGCTTTTGGGGATTCTATGTCCTCAACATTTATCGCGCCGAACGATGCCGAAATGTTTTTCAGGAATGCTACTATCTCATCCTCATCTGTGGTGCCTATGCATATGGGCACTGCATCGACCCCTCCGAATTTCTTGAAGAGCGCTGCCTTGCCTTCCATGACTGGAAGCCCCGCTTCGGGGCCTATGTTTCCAAGGCCCAGTATTCTGGTGCCGTCAGAGACCACTGCGATGGTGTTTGATCTTCCCGTATACTCAAACGAGAGCTCCTTCTGGTCTTTTATCGCAAGGCTCGCATACGCTACTCCTGGCGTATAGAACGTTGAAAGGTCATCAGCGCATAGAAGCGGTACCTTTGGCATTACCTCTATCTTTCCCCTGTTTTTCCTGTGCTCTTCCAAAACTTTCTCTTTTTCGACCATAAAATCATCTTCTTCTGTGCTTTTTCTCTCTCTTTACGGGCTTCATGAATCTCAAAAGCAGCAAACCCATGATTATCGTAAATACCATGCATCCCAGAAACGCATAGTTTCTGTAAGCTATTATGTTGCCGTACGATTCCCTTGCCGATTCAATTGCAAGGTTTGAATACAGCATGGAGCTCTGCGGCGAGCTGTTAAGGTATCTGCCTGCCTTGCTTAGATACGAATAGGATTTGACAAGATTCGGAGTGAATATAAGATATCCGCTCTGGTTTATTGTGCTGACGTACGCTGTGGCGTTTGACAGCAGTGTATTTGCTCCGCTGATTGAATTAATGGCAGGTCCCAGCCTTGCCGCAAAGGCAAGCGGCTGGACTGCCAAAAAAATGAGGAGCAGGAAAAAAAGGTGCCTGGCCATCAAATTCCATCCTGGATTACAGATTCACGTCTATTTCCAGTTCCTGCTTGAGCTCTCTGTACCTGTTTCTTATAGTGACCTCGGTCACTCCGGCTACGTCGGCCACCTCTTTCTGTGTCCTTCTCTCTCCGACCAGCGCGCCTGCTATATAAACGGCAGCAGCAGAGACTCCCGTAGGGCTTCTTCCGCTTATCAATCCTTTCTTCATTGCCTGCTTTAGCAGTGCCATGGCCTTCTCCTGTGCGCCTCCGCTCAGCTTGAGCGCTGCAACATATCTTGGCACATAGCTTGAAGGGTCTGTAAGAGGTATCTTAAGATTCAGCTCATGCGCTATTATCCTGTAGGTTCTGCCTATCTCCTTCTTGGAGACATTGGATATCTGTGATATCTCGTCAAGTGTCCTGGGCATGCCGGCGCTTCTGCACGTCGCATAGAGTGCGGCATTGACTACTGTCTCTATCGGCCTTCCCCTTATGAGATTATTCTTGACGCACTGCCTGTACAGCAATGCCGTCTGCTCTCTAATGTTGTCCGGAAGTCCCAGGTAGCTTGCCACTCTGTTGAGTTCCGGAAGAGCGACAAGGTAATTCCTCTCGCTTGAGCTTGCAATGCTTGCCCTCCTGTGCCACTTCCTCATTCTGTAGAGCTGTGCCTGCCTCTTTGAGGAAAGCCTTGTGCCTCTTATATCCTTATTATACATATCTATTTCTGTAACAAGCCCTTTGTTTGGCTTCATATACTTTATAGGGGCGCCGGTTCTAGCCCTTGCGCTTCTCTGGTCAGCATCAAAGGCTCTCCATTCAGGACCCTCGTCTGCCATATTCTCCTCTATGATCAGCCCGCAGCTGTTGCATACGTTCTCTCCTCTTTCATTGTCAAAGATTATGTCAGAGCTGCCGCAGCTTGGGCATTTTCTAATAGGGGGCAGCACGGTTCCAAGCTTTCCAGTGCCGCTTTTCCTAACAGGCATTTCCTCAATTATCTGGTCTTCATGTATCGGTATTTTCGAATTAACGTCAATGGTGCCCAATTCTTCCTTGTGGCCCTTTCCTTCTGATATCTCTTCTACTTCCTCTTTTTTGTGGTTCTTGTTGCGCTTACTCATCTAGTCACCGTGATTCAACATAAAAGCAATACTGTGTTATATGCATTAAAAATCAGTTATACAGTAAATTGTTAGAAATAATAAGATATATAAATCTTTCTATCTCCTTCGGCGGCAAACAATATCATATATTTATATACTTATTTATGTGCATTCTGCATGCACGTCATCCGTGCAAAGGCGCGAAGCAATGTCAATGCTCCCTGCAAAACAGGCATAAAATTCTGGAACTATGCTAGCGTATTCTAAAACTCTATTAGATTTATAACAGAGTTTTAAATAACTTTAAATACCTTACACTGTTATTATTTTCTGATTGGTCGTAGTATGGAAAATGCTAACAACGTTGTATTAAAAGAAAACATGGACATGGCTGAAGAAAAGGTTCAGTTTAAAGCTGAAAATCCTGTACTGGCTCCTTATCACAGGACAATTGAGGAGGTAAACGGCATGCCTGTTCTTGAAGTAACCAAGACCGTATGTCCCGAGTGCAAGCTGATAATAGACGGAACCATATACAAGGACGAAGAGAACGTCATGATCCGAAAGAACTGCCCGGAGCACGGCTGGACAGTAGAGAAATACTGGGAAGATTATGACATGTACATGAAGATGAGGAATTACAATTACTTCGGACGGGGCTTTGACAATCCCAACTACGTGAATAAAGGGGAAAACTGCCCATTCGACTGCGGAATATGCGAAAGGCACAAGTCCCACACCGGGCTTGCCAATGTTGTCATAACCAACAGATGCCACCTTTCATGCTGGTACTGCTTCTTCTATGCAAAGGAAGGGGAAGCCATATACGAGCCTACCATTGACGAACTCACTAAGATATTCGTTGAGCTCAAGGCCCAGAAGCCTATACCTGCCAACGCTTTGCAGATAACCGGAGGAGAGCCTCTCATGAGGGATAATATAGTTGATATAATAGCAAGCGCAAAGAAGGCCGGCTTCGACCAGATACAGCTGAACACAACCGGCATAATACTCGCGGAGAATCCAGAGCTCGCAGTTAAGATAAGGCATGCAGGAGTCTCAACTCTATACATGAGCTTCGACGGAGTCTCCAAAAGGGCAAACCCGAAGAACCACTGGGAAGCTCCAAAGACCCTTGCCGCGGCAAAGAAGGCAGGGATCGGAATAGTCCTAGTCCCAACAGTCATAAGGACAGTCAACGACGGCGAGATGGCCAACATCATAAACTTCGCATTGAACAACAGCGACGTAATCAAGGCGGTCAACTTCCAGCCTGTGTCTCTTGTAGGCAGAATGCCTTCAAGGATGAGGGAAAGGCAGAGGATAACCATACCTGGCGCCATAAAGCTCATAGAGGAACAGACTGAAGGCGTAATAACCAAGGAGGACTGGTTCTCAGTTCCTTATGTGGGCGGAATAAACAAGTTCATAGAAGCGCTTACCGGGGAATACAAGTACGACCTTTCGATACACTTCGCATGCGGCGCCGGATCATACATATTCCAGGAGCCTAATGGCAAGATAATACCACTGACAAGGTTCGTAGATGCGCCTGGTCTTCTCGACCACCTTCAGAATGCTGTCAATGAAATGTCCGGCAAGGGAAAGCTTCAGAGAAGGCTGATAGCCCTGAAGGCAGTATCGCAGATGAAGAGGTTCATAGACTCGGAAAAGCAGCCAAAGTCGGTAAACTTCACGAAATTGCTGGGATCTGTGATCTTCAAGCACGACTTCCAGACAATGGGCGCCTTCCAGCTCAAATCCCTATTCATAGGGATGATGCACTTCCAGGACGAGTATACCTATGACATAAAGAGGGTGGAAAAGTGCGACATACATTACTCAATGCCTGACGGAAGGGTGCTTCCTTTCTGTACCTTCAATGTATTCCCTGAAGTCTACAGGGACAAACTGCAGAGGCAGTACGCAATACCTTCCAAACAGTGGCAGGAGATGCACAACGACTGGACCTACCGGAACGACAAATACATGAGGGACATAAAGACTCTCGAGTCATCCGACATATACAAGAAGTCCTATGAGCGCGCCACCAACTATTTCACCCTCCCTGTCAATCTCGAAGAAGCTGCAAAGATAAGGGCTGCAAAAGGCAAAGGCGAGAGGATAGAGGCCAGGCCGGTCGCAGTGGCTCATGCCTCAGTATCTTCCAAGCCTTCGCACGCCCATGGGCACGCGTCAGCCGCGGGGAGCGGCGGGGTTGCAGATGCCTTTGCTGCAAAACTAGCAGCTGCAAGAAGCCAGGAAGCCGAATCCCACAGCCACGAATCCGGAGACGGATGCGGCTGCGGCGGTTCAGGCGGATGCGGCTGTGGAGGAGGATCCAAGGGCGGATCCTGCGGAAGCGGTTCTGGAAGCTGCGGTTGCGGCTGATATTCGTTTAAGGGAGCCAATCAGAAATCATGATTGCTGGTTGGACTCCTTCTATTTCTTTATTTTTTATTTTCAATCCAAATGGCAAAAGAACTCTAAGAAATCCTATCTAACAGTGCAGAAAGCACTCTCAGGATTTCAAAACAACAAAATATCCATTGCGAAGGAATTGTACTCGAATTTTGTTATTGCAGGTGTGTATATTACCGCATTCTGTCTTTGGTACAGACCGCAAATCTACGCTATTATACTCTTGCATGTCAAGATACTGATATGGTATACGCTGAAATTATTTCTTTGCCTACAATATCCATATGTCCCTTGAAATTACCAATTGGGGATAAACAATCATCTTCCAGCTTTACATCTGTGTTTTCTGAAATAAAATCTACAAATTTTATTGCCGTTAGATTCGTTGGTGTTTTATAAAACATCACCCTTTTGAAATTCATTTCCTGTGACCTTTTTATAATGTCATCAAAAACTATTCTGAATAGGTTGTTATTGCGCAATGATGTAGCTCCTTCAACCGAATTTACGAATAGGGTATCTTTGTTTTTTAATGCTACAACTGCACCAACTGTATTGCCGTCGTTTTCGTATTTTATTAGAACTGCCCTTTTATCTGTCGTATAATAAATTATGCTTTTTTTCTCCACCCCACCGGGCAAAAAGATACATGCTCCTAATATTCTATTATCAAAATCAAACGGGTTAGTGCTTATTGATGATTTTATAATTCCTTTTTCAATATTCTTTCCTATGCCTGTGACTACATCCAGGAAATCCCTGACCTGTTCATTATTTGAAAACTTTTCCATTAAATATTTATATGAAGCCTCTGCCCCCTCACTTTCCAAAATCTCCGCGAATCTCATTTTTATGTGGGTGTATTTTTTGGCATTCAACTCATTCGTCGCCATGTTTACTATCTTATCTCCCAGAAAGTCATTAAGGATATTTTTTGCTTGTTTATCTTGTGGATTTAAAACGAATCCAGTTACTAATCTCAGTAATTCTTTTTTGCTGTATCTGGAATAAAGGTCTTCACCCCCACCTGATATACTATATTCCTTCGGATTAAATTCGGATGACTTTTCAACTATTGGCACTATTTTCCTTATTTCTCTTTCTTTTCCAACAGAAAACAGCATTCTAATCTGGTTCATTGTAAGCTTCTTGCTTATTCCATACTCATTTTTTATATATCCAGCTACCACATTTTCATATATGTCTATATTCGCAGCGGTCGGTTCGGGAAGGACTTTTTCCGAAACAGCATAAATTATTACTGCATCTAAAGATTTAATGTCTCTTATAACACTGGTGATGCGAGGTGGACAATTCACAATTGTCTTAATTATGTTGAAATTCTCCCTAACTAACACGGATCCCTTAACCACTCCGCAGATATCCAAAAATCTTTTTATCTCTTCAACATTCATCATCTTGGCATGATCAAAGAATCTCCCGATGCTGTATTCGCTACCAAACGATAAAATACTCTTAATTACGCCGTCTTCTGCAAATAATCCTAATTTTTCATCCTGATTGGATGCCGCTAAATAATGCCTTGATATTTTATATCCTATCTTATTCATGAATTCTGCTGTCTTAACTGTCATGAACTTTTCACTCGTGATCAGAAAAAAATTCTCTCCCACTTCTAATTCCTTCAAATAATTACTCATCACATTCTTATCTAACTTTTCCGCAAACTCGATA
>JAJZIZ010000014.1 GCA_021846005.1 Microcaldota archaeon | reverse complement strand
AAGCAGGGATTGAACCTGCGACCTCATGGTTAACAGCCACGCGCTCTACCACTGAGCTATTCGGGCAGAATAAGCATAGACTTTTGGTAAGATAAACTATTTATTAATGACTTTTTGCCGATTTTCCTGTCAGGCTGCTGTAAATGTAATATATTCCCGACATAATTGCATATGAAGGTTCGAATATTATCGGCGAAAGCCCAACTCCGTTTCCAACGGCATTGAAATCATTCAGAAGGCTGTTTTTAACCTCAAACCTGACTGGGAATGAATCCGAGACCAACGAGCTCGTGGCAGAATCGACTGTTATGTTCATATTGTATATTCCCGGCTCATTTCCGAATATCGAGTATGTGTACCTATTCTTTGTTGAGTGCAGTGATATTATTTCATCGGAGACATTCCATGCCGGGAGGCCTTCTGCCGCAATATAAAACGGCTCGTCAGAGATTCCTGTGTTGTTTATTGTTATATAGACGCTGGCAGGCTGCCCGGGTCCCGAACTCAGATTAGAAGGCGATACGTCTATCCTGAATATATTTTTGGTAACGTTAACATATGCGAAGAAGGTCAGGTTTCCTATTCTTGAATAATTCTGCAGGTTTACTGCCTTGACCTCTACTCTGTATTTGCCGTATGGCGCGTTGGGTGACACAGTCACCTTCATCTTCATGGGATTCTGATAGAGTGGAGAATTCAAAGAGGACCATCCGCCAGACATGTTTACTGCCCTGAGCGTATCCCATCCTATGTTTATGTAGTTGCCGTTGTCTGTCGTGTTTGGGCTGGCGAGCACATAAAAGCTCTCTCCTGGACCAACATTGCCCAAATACACTGACTGCCCGTTGTACAGCGTTTTGTTCACAGGACCGATTATCTGTATATACGGAGCTGCGCTTGCCATGGTGAATGCCAGGACTCCTGCAAAAAACATCAACAAAACTTGAAGTTTCATGAGTAATTCATATACTGTATAAGTTAATAAGATTATCTTGGATGGTTCAGAAATGCCCGTAATTGATATCAAGGCGCCGCGCTCACGGAATTTTACGGCCATGCGACTAAAACCGAATATCTCAATAAATTTAAATTCTTTATAGTCCATAAGAAAGCCATGGCAGCAAAGCAGTACATATGGCTAAACGGCAAGTTTACTGATTTTGGCAATGCCAAAGTTCACATACTAACGCATTCGCTTCAGTACGGAAGCGGGATCTTTGAGGGAATAAGGGCTTACCAGAGCGGCAGCCGCGCTGCGGTATTCCGCCTAGGCGACCATGTAAAAAGGTTCATAAACACGGCAAAGATATACTCCATGGATCTGGGTTACAGCGAGAAGGAGCTTACCGACGCCATAATCGGCCTCATAAGGAAGAACAGGCTCCAGCAGTGCTACATACGGCCATTTGCCTATTATGATGACACTAGGATAGGGCTTTCAACCGAAGGGAAGAAGATAAGCGTTGCGATAGCTGCAATACCTTTCGGCAATTATTTCCAGAACAAAGGCAAAGGCATAAGCTGCAAGATATCTTCATGGAAGCGGATCAATTCGGAGATACTGCCCCCGCACGCAAAGGCAAGCGGCAATTACAGAAATTCCATATTGGCATCGCAGGAAGCCAAGGCTTCGGGAGCAGACGAGGCAATCATGCTTACGACAAACGGCTACGTCGCAGAAGGACCTGGCGAGAACATATTCTTTGCACGAGACGGGAAGCTAATGACTCCGCCTGCATCCTCTGACATACTCATGGGAATAACCCGCGACACTATAATAAAAATAGCAGAAGAGAAGGGTTTCATCGTAGAGGAGCGCGAAATGCACCGCGAAGAGTTGTATATAGCAGACGAGCTTTTCTTCACCGGCACTGCTGCTGAACTGACTCCTATAGTCAAGGTCGATGGCAAGAAGATAGGTTCTGGAAAGACAGGCCCAGTGACCAAGCTGCTCTCAGATGCCCTCACTGAATTAGTGACAGGCAAGGATACAGCATTCCATGATTGGGTAACCTTGGTATAACCCTGCGGAGCTTCTCATCTCACTTGGTTACTATCTCGCATCCTCCTTTCTCCACTATCATTTCCTTTTCGGCCTGGGCAACCATGCCCCCTTTCTTTTCAACAAGCACCGGAAAGGATTCTATTGCGTCCTGCCTTGCCAGTTCGTTCAAGGCCCTTCTTATCTTGAATTCGCCAGAGGCGGTTCCCTTCTCCAGCCATCTTAGCGCAAATGGATATGTTCTGTAGTTGCTGTCTATGAAATCAGAAATGGACCTGAGATCATTAGACCTTGTGGTGGCATCCCTGGTTTTCTGGAATATCTGGAGATGCTCTCCCTCTGCGACAATTCCTTCGCCATCTGTAACGAATGGCTCTATCGCAATGACCTGCCCCTCCTCCAGCGTTGCAGTCTCTCCATTGTCGAAATTAGGTATGAATATATCCGCATGCAGGTCGTGCTTGTCTATTCCGTGGCCTCCGAGATTTCTTATGCTTCTGAATCCTTTCGCTTCCGCCGACTTGGCTATCTCCCTTCCTATCTCGTTGACTGGCCGCCCTGCCTTAACTAACGATATGGCATTCTCCAGCGCTTCAGAAGCCGCATCAACCATTCTTGAAAACCTTCCGGAGAGGTCTATGGTGATTGCACAATCTCCTAGATATTCATCCTTTCTGGCTCCAAGGTCTATCTTCACTATCTCATTTCCGGAAAGCATGCTTCTGTCTTCAGCTTCCGGCGTGTAATGGGCAGCATTGCTGTTTGTTGATATGTTCACGGGAAAGGCAAGATCCATGCCTCTCTTTTTTATGAAACTTTCGAGTTCTTCCGCGATGTCAAGAAGCATGGCCCCTTCCTTGACTATTGTCTTAGAGTGCGCCAGTGCCTCGGCAGATACCTTTCCCACTTCTCTTAGTATGCTGTAATCATAATTGTCGTGCATTTTATCACATCGTAAGGACTATTCGTCCTTCAACTTTATTCTCTTTAAGGAGTCTGAGAGCCTCGTTTGCGTCCTTAAGCTTGTATTCTGCAGCAGATATCTTTACAAGTCCAAGCGAAGCGAGCTCCAGCACCTTATTGATGTCATTCCTGGTGCCGACCACAGTGCTCTTTATTGTCTGCCCGTTCATGAACTTGAAATCTCCTATCTTGCAGTCGACTCCTATAACTATGGTGCCTCCCTTCTTTGTTGACCTTACAGCCTGCGATACTGCCTCATCAGAAGGCGCAAAGACTATTGAAGAATCGACCCCTCCGTCCTTCATGATTACGGATACTGGATCCTCTTCGGAGGAAATTATTGCCCTGTCCGCACCTACTTTCTCTGCCAGGCTCACATGCATCGGGCTTCTGCTTACTGCGGTTACCCTCGCCCCAGATATCTTTGCGAATTCTATTGCAAGATGGCCGACTCCGCCTATTCCGAATACTGCTATCTTTTTGCCGGGAAACGGCTCCGCAGTGCTTACCGCCCTATAGGCGGTTGCCCCAGGGCAGAAGAGAGGCGCAGCTTCGATGTCGCTTATGTTTTCAGGCACTTTATGCAAGTGGTTTGCATAGCCTATCATATATTCGGCATATCCTCCATCTATGCTCCATCCAAGCCTTCGCGAGTTTATGCAGAGGTTTTCCCTGCCTGAGACGCAATACTCGCAGGTATTGTCCACGCTGAACTGCGGCTGGGCACCGACTCTATCTCCCACGGCAAGCGATGTGACTCCTTCTCCGACTTCTGTGACTATTCCTACAACCTCGTGCCCCGGTATCAGCGGAAGCTTTGGGGGAATGCCACGCTCTCCTTCTATGACTTGAAGATTGGAGCGGCAGACTCCGCATGCCTTAACCTTCATCAATACCTCTCCGTATCCTGGACTTGGCATTTCAAGATCTGCGTATTCCAGGGGATTTGTGTTTATGTTCGCTGTTTTTCTGAGCAACATTGCTTTCATAGGTTCACCTAAAGTTTTTTCTGCTTTCCAAGTCCCTTGAGCTCATCTTCGCTTATTCCAAGTTCCTTGAGAATCTTCAGTGTTGACGGTATGATCTGGTGGTTTATGTAATAATCAGCATCGTAGTCCTTGGCAAGTTCAGCGAGTTCGGCCTTTTCCGATACGCTGCTGCCATTCTTGGTGATTACATAGCTTATGGTGGCACCCTCCATCTCTTCCTTGGTTCTGAAGCCCGAGCTTATGGCCTTGAGTGCCGCGCTAAGTTCAGGCGACTTGCCATCATAGCTGTCTATCTTCCTGCGAAGCTGTGTCCTTATTACGAGCTCGTTGGTCTCCACGCTGCCTTCCCTGAGCTTTTTCACCACATCCTTGACTATGGCTATCGCCTTTTCCCGGCTTCCGTCTTTCAGTATTGTATCAAGCACCTTCTTCTGAGTCTCCCTGGATATGTTTGACCAGTCCCTCCTGACGAGCTCGAAGCCCTTTATCTTTATTCTTCCCGATTCAGAGAGCAGGGCGTACTTCTTCTTCGCGCCTCCCTTGTCGATGCCTTTCTTTCCTACGAAGACACCGCTCACATAGAAATCCTCAAGCTCAAGTTCCATTGTATCAGGCAAGGTCTTGTTATAGCCTTTGACAAATTCCAGTGCATCCTCCTTGGGCCTTTCTCCAAGCAGGAGGAAGCAAGAATCCGTGTCTGCGTAAAGCACCTTGAAGCCTGCTTCTTCCGCCGAGTCTATGGTCTTGGCTATGTACGTCCTTCCCAGCGCCGTCACGCTGCCTGCGCAGTCCCTGGAATACCACCTTGACCTGGCATAACCCAGGTATCCATAGAAAGAATTGGCTATGATCTTCAGCGCCTGGGATCTCGCGCCCAGGAAGACATTTTCCGGGTTCTTCTTATAAGCATCCTTCACCTGGCCTCTCTCCTTTAGCAAAAGCCTGAGCGCCTTTGGAACTATCCCCTCCGGCGCTTTGAGGAACTTGACCCCGTTTGAAGCCTCGTTGAATTCTCCCGGGCCTCCTCTGGATATGGTGGAAGGGTCTATGTTGTATGCTATTATTATCGAGGGATAAAGGCTCCTGAAGTCGAAGACTGCGATTCTCTTGTATATGCCTGCCTCGGGGCTCTTGACCTATGCTCCTTCTATCGGATTGCTGTTTCTGTATCCTATTTCTTTCTCTGAAGGCTTGTCAGGGACAATCTCATTGTTGTTGAATGCATATCTCATGAGGAAGTATTCAACAAGCTGTCCGGTAGTGGATATGCATGCCTCTCCGAGGGTTGTGCCAGCGACCCTTGATATTTCTATCTCGAGAGGAATGAAAAAATCATACACTGCCTTCAGCGAGACAGCATCCCCCAGGGAGTAATCGGCAAGCTCTTCCCTGTCGGCCTCGCTTCCGTCCCATATCTGCCAGATGTTCTTCCTGTCGACCATCTTCTTCTGGCTTCCCGAAATCGCCGAGTAGACTTCATACAATGTGAACCTGTTTGCCCTCTGCAGCTTTTCAGAGGCTCCTACAGTCGAAACAAACCTTGCTATGTGGTAAGCATCCACGTTTATCCTGCCTGGTATCTTTATGGTTTCAATAAGTCCATGGTGTTCCTGCTTCGGAGATGTGCCATACCTGCTTATGTTGAAATCGGCATTCAGCTTCTCTGCCCTTTTTATAAGATACGGCATGTCAAAATTTGAGGAATTGTAACCGACTATCGCGTCTATGTCGTTCTCCCTTATTATTTTGCTGAACTCCTCTATCATTTCCTTCTCGCTTTCAAAGTGCCTTACAAAATCCCTGTTTATCTTCTTGGTGGTAAGGACCCCGTTCTTATCGCCATAGGCATAGCTTATCATAAGCACAGGGTCAACATCGGGCCTGGGCACCTCCATCGGATTGTATGTTTCTATGTCGAAGCATAGGGACCTTATTTCTATCTTTCCCGCTTCCTTTGCCGATATGCTTTCTATGTACAGCCGCCCATCCTTATCCTGGACATTTGCCCTGGCGCCAGCCATGGGCGACAATCCCTTGTCTATCAGGTATCTCTTCCAGAAGACTATGTCGTGCTCGTATACGCTTCCGAATTTCTTGAACGCTTCTCCCAGTTTAGGCACATTCTTGGAGTTTAGGGTATATATCTTGAATACTTTTTTTATGGAACCCCGTACATTCATGCGTTTTTCTTCAACCGAATGTACTGTGATGCGCTCTCCGTTGAATACTGTCTCTACCTTCTCATAATTTGCGCTCTCCGAACCTTCCCTCTCTGGAATAAGATAGAAATAGGGGCAGAAGCCCGAATCAAAAACCGTATATATCTTGTCTTCCTGCCTGAGCGTTACCCTTATTACGCTCCTTCCGTCTTCCAAGACGTAGTCTACGTCTATTATTATGCCTTCCAGCTCCATTCTTTTCTCCACTTGTAAATACGACAGGGGAGAATTTAGCCGTATATGCTTATTACTTGGAAGACGCGGTCTCGTTTTCGGTAAGCTTTGCCCTCGATATCGGTATTGGCGCAGCAAATCCTATGGAATACGCCAAAAGTGTTCCCCTGGCTCCGCATTCAAAATTAAGTATGTTTATGACATCTTCCGCTATCTTCAATGGAAGTGTCTTCTTGGATTTCCAGACGCTCTCTATCTCTTCGGCCTCTTTCTTCCCTTCTTTTGCTATCACTTCGCCTGTTATCTTGAGCTCTCCCACTTTTGTGGCCTTCGACGCGTTTCCTCCATCATAAAGCGTTGAAAATGTGAATCCTATTCTTACGTTCTCCTGGTTAACCTTAACTTCTTCGAAGTTTATGTTGAACCTCATGTTAGATACGGCTTCGTTCAGATCTCTCTGTGCCTCTACCTTGCTTATTTCTATTCCTGTTATCATAAAATCACTTAATTTATTGGTCACCTAATCTATAAAAATACTTCTATGGGATCGCATCCGCGCTTATCTAGGCAAGAGGCTTCCGCATCTTGTAAAAATATTGAAATTATGTAGGTGGGTATATATTGCTTAAAGCAAAGCTTTAAAAGCCTCACAGTTTTTATACAAGATTAGGTTGGGCGTGGTTAAATTCCTGGAAGAGTAATATTCAACAACTGTGTGTTATTCATCGGAGAAATAAGAAAACTTGCTGCCAAACAGAATATTAGCGGCAAAGATTACGAAACTGTAAAGAAAGCGGTGCTTATCGCCGCCCTGTCCTCAAGCCATTCCTGGAAAACCTCCAAATATCTCAACAATTATTGCGACCTTGACAAGGAAAGCCTCTCCGAGGAATTCATTGCCGCACAGAATGAGAACTGGAAATTCATAAACGAGAACGACATAGAGGAGGTAGTCAACTGCGCCGACAAGAACGGCTCATTCAATCAATTTGCGCTGTCCATGTGGTTCTACAATGTCATGGACGACAAGACCAGATCCGAATATTCTGAAGTCTTCAACAAGATGAAGAAGGAGTTCGCATACGGCCTTGAGCCCATGGAGAAGCGCGCCTGATCCCTATCCAGATAGCGTTATAATTCTAAACACGGAGTATAGTGTGAGCGCTGTAACTTGGGCATGTGGCGCAACTTGGATAGCGCATCTGGCTTCGGACCAGATGGTTGCGGGTTCAAATCCCGTCATGCCCGTTATACTTATGAAGAAAGAATTTGTTTTGAAGAATATAGCGCGGCAGGGGCACGAATAATATATATGAAGCATCTTATGGATAAATCTTGCAGATCCTAGTTGATGCCGAACCACTTAAGAAAATCCTTGGACGCATTTCCGGTCGTAGAAACACCATGGTCGCCATTCTCATACAACTTCAATTTAAAATTACTCCTAGAAGATGGAAACGTCTCAATTATCTTCTTATAATATTTAAGGGATTTCGTATAGCTAATGCATTTGTCTTTCTTCCCATGGGCTATAAACAATTTCACATTTTTTAGGTAGCCAATATTATCCATAGGGGACAGCCCATCCCTGTTGTAAAGGTTCTTTTCCCACTGATCATCAAGTATGCCGCGATAAAGGTGTTGGTAACCGTCATATCTCATACTGCCGAGAAAGTCATCATTTGTTTCCTCAAACTTAACGCTCCCCGAAGATTTATTATCAACTGCAGGGCAAAATATTGCCAATTCTCTGATTTTTTTGTTGAAGCGGGGCAGAATCGGGACGAAAGAGCCTCCGAAACTCTTTCCGATGAAGATTATGCGTTTGTATTTTAGTTTTTTCCTGGCGTGGCAGTAATAATTTGTGCCTACACATCCTTCGCTAAATGCATCATAAAGGGTTATGAGCGTTTTAATACAGTTCAACGGAGTGAATTTACCATCACTTCGTGCGTAGCCTATATAATCCGGTACAAAAATATCTACATTATTGTTTTTCATCAGCCATTTCGCATCGGCCAAATCTCCATTGTCCGGAGTTCTAGGCGCACCTATCGCGTATATTATTAGGTTATTTTTGTCCTTTCCACTGGTATAGAGATTGCCCGCGATGTCCTTAATTTTGAATAACGAATGGGAATAATCCAAAATCCTCACTTTGTCAATATGTTTATCCTAGCCATGGATTTAAGTTCTTCTGTAAGTTTGGCTAACTGCAGAAGCTGGCCGAATCTCTCCGATTGCATATATATTCCATCATTACCTGCTATCTGGGGTATTTTATAATCAAATCCCACATAGCCGGCCATCAGCCAGAAGGCCATATCAAGTCCTAATGAATTCATATTCATAAAATTAAATACAACCCTTCTGCTGTCATTTGTTTGTTTAATTTTTCCCTCGCTTCCTATGCTCTTTAAGTAACTATTAACTTTTTCTATCATACCTTCCTGTGTTATTGTGCCCCGAATTGGAGTTTTTCCTTGGGTATTGAAGAATCTAGGTACAGTTACTCCAAGTTCGCTGTGGCTTGTGTATGTGTAAGGTATGCCTTTTGGATTTAGAAGTTTTGAAACTTCTTCCATATACAAATAATTATGGGAGTTAACTGCATTTGTGTCGTCTTTGGTGGGCTCATGTCCTAACAGAATTCCCGTGTCTGCAAAAACAATTTTCAACTCCAGATCCACTCCCAGTGCTAAAAGCGATTCAGACATCCGCGATATGATTTCCGAATAAACAGTCCATTTGCCTCCTACTCTTGATTCTTCTATGGATTTCGGATTCTGCAACAACCGAGAATCACGAAGCGTACCCTGTGCGTATAGTGGGCATAGCGCCATCAAGACTTTAACCTTGTCGGACACTAGGCTAGGCTTATTTGAAACTTGGACAGTACTTTCTCCGATAGGCCTTTCCACATCAATCCATGACATTTTTGTTTTTTGCATAGCTGACATCTAATTTAACTGATAGTTCATAACAAAATACCTATTTGAATTTTGAGATATATATGTAACAAAACAGGATATATTTGTTTCATTTGATACATATCTGGTGAATACTTTAAAGATAGGAAGGAGATACTGCGTAAAACTAAATTATCATTCTAAAAGACATTTGAAAAGAAGTTTATTTTTTGCTGATGAAGTAGTAGTATATACGTATTGTATAAAAATAATCAGAGCTGTAATCTGGGCATGTGGTGTAACTTGGATAGCACGGCGGCTTCCGGAGCCTTTGGTTGCGGGTTCAAATCCCGTCATGCCTGTCAATGTTTATGTGGAGGCACAGGCCTTCAATTTTAAATTAAGCCGGCGCAGCAAAGTCCGTAACTTCAGGCATCAGATCCTTGCTCCGTTAGCCATCGCAGGCCAGAGATCAGATTACTCTTAACAGGCTAAGTATCATCACCAGAAGTATTGCGACTATGTATATCCTAATCCCAAGCATCAGATATCCCATCTTTTTTGTCATCTTCATTTTGCAGAGCGCCTCTTTCTTTACAAATGTTGCATGGTCTCCTATCACTCTGGCCACATCTCTTCTAGTCATCTGCCTATCCAAATTTTCATGTGTGTTCATATTGTCGAACCTCCTGCCAATAAAATTGCAAGTATCGTATTCATTGCTATTATGCCTGCGATTATCGCTATTACTGCGATATTCGTCCATCTGCCATTAGTGTAATTGCCCATCAATTCCTTGTCATTTACAAGGAAATAAAGGAAGATGAGCGCAGGCGGCATCAGCAGTGTAGCTATTATCTGCACTAACAGGGTAAAGAATCCTAATGGGGCATTGGGTATAAGGACTACAAGTGCTGCACCCAATATGCTTACCAGAAAGACTCCATAGAAGAGCCTTGCCTCTTTGAATCCATTATTCAAGCTGTGCGGCGTGTCTACAATCTCCCCAAGAGCCCAGGCCGATGAAGACGCAAGCGCAAATGCCGCAACAAATCCTGCTTCAAACAAGCCTATGGAAAAGAGAACACCGGCATAGTTGCCCATAAATTTGGATATGCCCTGTGCAAATTGGAGACTCGTGAAAGAGATGGTGTTGACCCCATTCACGTGCAGTGTCATGGCCGTAAGGATAACTATTGCAACTGATACTATTCCCATTATTACGGCTCCTATGAATGTATCTATCTTGCCATATCCGATGTCTTCCTTGTTGCTTCCCTTGTCCACCACTGCAGACTGCTGGTAAAACAGCATCCATGGCGCTATCGTTGTGCCAAGGTTGGCTATAAGAAGGAATACCATAACGCTGAGGCTGCCGTGAGGTATGCCTGCAAATGAAAACGAAGCCAAAATCTGTGAAATCGATGGTTTCGTAAGGATCGCTAAAGGAATATATACAATGTTCAGACAGGCAAATGCCAGCATCATTTTTTCTATTGTTAAATATCTTCTAAAACCAAGTATAAGGAGCAATACCGCTGCGCTTATCAATACTCCATATACTATGGGTACGCCTATGAACATAAGCGCCGCGCCGATGCCTATGAATTCGGTTATTATGGTAAGGAAATTTGCAATTATGAGATCTATAACGGAAAAAATTCCCCATCCCTTTCCAAGCCTCGTAAAAATCAGTTCCATGTGTCCTCTGTGGGTAACGGTGCCTAGCCTAACAGTCATTTCCTGGACTACATATGCGACAAGTATCATTAGTATCAGGAAGGGGATGAAGATGCTGATCCCATATGTTGCTCCAGTTATGGCATAGGTAATTATTCCGCCTGCATCGTTATCTGCAAGCATGACCAGCATTCCCGGTCCTACAAGAATGAGAAAGAGGAGAAGCTTATTCCTAAATGAATGGTTAGACTTAAGATCTTCTATCTGTTTTCTCTCGTTTACCCTGAGAATGTCCTCCCTTGTTATCTCCCCCTGGAACTTTCGGCGGCGGCCAGCCTCGATGTTGTTAGTCTGCCCTCTTGCATTTGCTTCATTTACATTATTTTCCAACTAAACACCACGGGCTAATGTAGTTGCAATTCTCCAGTTTAATTAGATTATTACTAACTAATATATAAATATTTGGTATTATACCAAATTATAATATAAAATTAGGAATATTACTATATATGACTAAAAAGCAGATATAAAATTAATAATCTTTTTGTTCGTATCTATAAATGGTTGATTTGGGAAATGGGCAATAAACTAAAACTCGACGAAGTAGATCTAAAAATACTTAATTATCTTGCGCAGAATTCAAGGATAAGTTTCACTGAGATGTCTAAGGCATCAGGAATACCTGACGCAACGCTACAGCACAGATTCAGGCGCTTAGTCAAGAACAACGTAATAAAGAAATTTACTATAGAGATCAATCATGAGTACGCGAGTAACTTCGTTATCTCCATAGTGCTTCTTAAGACGGCATCGGAAAAGCACGACAAGATAAAGAGGATACTCGCGAGCCTCCCGGAGGTCTATGAAGTATATGAACTCTTTTATGACTTCGGCCTCTTCATAAAAGTATCCGGAGTCAGCCTTGATAACATAGACGAAATAATACGGGATAAGATAGCAGCCATAGACGGTGTAAATGAGGTAAGGAAGATAGCGATAGTGGAAGAAATCAAGGATGAACATGCTAGGTGGATTGCGCCTAATTACTGACAATCCTGTAATAATAGTTCATTCCTGCAGGACTTACGTTTTTTTGTTTCAACCAGGCTGGTCTGAAACCTATGGCTTCATATATTCTTATCTTCTTATCTGATAGAAATCACATGTTATACATGCGGTGGTCGGCTTGATGATTTGACGACAGTAATCCATACTGCATGTAGGATGGAAGAAGGCATTCCTCTTTTTTACATTTGGGGCGAATTCGCAGAACGCTGCGCTCGGCGCAAAAGACCGCGCAGCAGAGAACATCCATTCTCCGCTTCTCATGAAGAACTCAACCATAGCATGAATCTTGTCTATTTCTCTGATATTGGGGCCAGAAGAAATCTCCCCCTTAAGCTTCCTACCGGCGCCACTCCGATCTGCTCGCTTCATGCCCCACCTGAAAATGAGAAGGTCAGATTGAAGGAGTGGTCGGTGGCTGCAATAGAATTTGACGCAAGGCATGCACTGGAATTCATTAATCAGACAAGTCAAATTGGCGAATCTGGCAACGCGGAGGTGAAATTTGCAAATGATATCCTTTATCTTGTTGAAGTTTTGAAGCTTGCTTCTGAACTTGTGATGAAGCAGAGATACCTACCTGGCATTGAAAGGCAGAATAAAGTGTTTATGCCAAGGTGGAAGTTCTTTTTCGACGATCATACTAATGAACGGATGGAACTGCTTCAGAAGATGATGCCGCAATCGCTTTCTGAATTCGCCGGAGAAGGCGAAGAAGCACTAATGTACGGCATCCTCTGCGGATTTGCAGAAGCGCTGATACAAAAATTCCTTCAGGAAAAAGATATCCTTGACGCTGGCGATCTTGGCTACGGGATTGAATACAAATGGATGGATGCTCTCTTCAGGAAAAAAGAATTAGATTCCGATATCATAAAGCTTGATAAGCTCTACGGCGGGATAAAAGAATGGTCAGGCTCTATAGAAAACAGTAACCTTAGAAATTTTACGACGTGCTTTAGGCTTTCTCCCCCATCGGACAAGCCAATCTCCGGCAATGCTTCAGGCAATAAGGAGGAATGGCTACTCGATTATCTTGTAAGGTCAAAGGAAGACACGAGTCTAATAATAGAAGCGGCAAAGATCTGGGGAGCCTCTCCCGGCGTAGGAAAATATTTCAAAGGCGGAATAGACGCGGCACAGAACGCACTGCTACAGGATTTGGGGTTTGCCTCAAGGCTCTTCAAACCAATAACATCCAGCCTTTCTCATCCTGCCCCGACAGGCTGTAGCCTCAAACTCGGCGAAGTGAGCAATTTCCTCCGGCAGTCAGCGGTGATATTGAAAGATAGCGGCTATGGTGTCATGCTGCCATCATGGCTCGATAACAACCAAAAAAGCCCATTCGGCATAAGCGTAGCGTTGAAGTCGAAAAGCGAAGGATTTTTCAGCCTTGATTCTCTTATGGCCTTTGACTGGAAGCTTTCCATAGGCGGCGAAGAGATATCAGAACGGGATTTCATGCTTCTAGCTTCGCTTAAAAGCGAGATAGTCAATATAAAAGGCAGATGGATAGGACTCAACACGGAGGTAATGCAAAAGACCATTGACATGATAAGAAGATTCAAGAAAGACGGGGGAATAAGTGCGAGGGATGCGCTTGCCCTCATGCTTTCGGATCATGCCTCTGGAAAATTTACTTTCAGTTATGATAATAAAATTCTTAAGGGCATCTTTGACAGGCTTAAGGGAGAAGGATCATTTGCCATGCTTCCCCATCCTCTTTCACTTAACGGCACCTTGCGAGATTATCAGCTTGTGGGTTATTCATGGCTAGATTATCTTTCGGGTTATGGCATAGGAGCGTGCCTTGCAGATGATATGGGGCTTGGGAAGACAATACAGCTTATTTCTCTTCTGCTCAATAGGAAGCAGAAGAATCCAAGCGCACACACCCTCCTCATATGTCCTACGTCTGTGGTGGGCAACTGGGTGATGGAGCTTCAGAAGTTCGCTCCGTCTCTCAAATTTATGGTGCATCATGGAAACGACAGACTGAAGGGGAGAACGTTTCTTAGAGAGGCAGGAAAGAATGATCTTGTCATAAGCACGTACCAGTTAACATACAGGGATTTTAAGCATTTGTGCAAAATAAACTGGAACCTGCTTGCGCTCGACGAAGCCCAGAATATAAAGAATGTCTATACAAAACAATCGCAGGCAGTGAGGAAGCTTTCTTCTCAGTCAAGAATAGCGCTTACAGGCACGCCAATAGAGAATCGCCTCCTGGAACTATGGTCAATAATGGATTTCCTGAATCCGGGTTATCTGAAAAGCATGGATTCATTCATGAATAATTATGGCACGCCAATAGAGAAGTACAGGGACGCGGCGAAGCGAACCGAACTGCAGGCATTGATAAAGCCGTTCCTTCTGCGCAGGCTCAAGTCGGACAAGAATGTGATAAAGGACCTGCCCGATAAATTTGAGGCAAAGATGTACTGTACGCTTACCAAAGAACAGGCAACACTGTACCAAGCAGTTGTCGACAGTGTAATGGCTGCAATAGAAGAGAATGAAGAGGGTATAAAAAGAAAAGGCATAATACTTAATTCGATACTCAGGCTAAAGCAGGTATGTGACCATCCTTCACTATATCTTGCCGACGGCAGCGAGCTTGGCGGAAGGTCAGGGAAACTAGCAAGGCTAGAGGAGATGCTTGAGGAAATCATTGAAAACGGAGAGAGCAGCCTCATATTCACACAGTACGCGCAGATGGGAGGAATGCTCAGCGCATATCTGCAGAAAAAACTCGGTTGTGAAATATTTTTTCTTCACGGTGGTACTCCTAGGAAGGAAAGAGACAGAATGGTGAGCGTGTTCCAGCAGGGCGGAAAGCCCCGGGTGTTCGTACTTTCCCTTAAGGCAGGCGGCTTTGGTCTCAATTTAACTGCCGCAAACCACATTTTTCATTATGACAGATGGTGGAATCCTGCCGTGGAAAACCAGGCTACGGACAGGGCATATCGCATAGGGCAGATCAGGAAGGTTGAAGTGCACAAATTTATAACAAAAGGCACGCTTGAGGAGAAGATAGACGCAATGCTGGAAAGCAAGAATCTGCTGTCGAGCAGTATAATCTCAAGCAGCAACGAAGCTGCCATAACAAAGCTTGACAACGATGAGCTCAGGAAGCTTTTCGCGCTTGATAATGGGGTGTCTTGATGTATTATAAGCCCTCAGAACCTAGAACAGTAAGAGAAGGGATAAAGGCAAGAAGTTCACGAGGAGACATAGGTTCAACATGGTGGTCGGGGAGATGGCGCGAAATAGTTGAAGGCTATGGTGCATCATGGACATCAAATAGGCTCGCGCGCGGCAAAAAATATGCAAGAATGGGGCAGGTTATGGATTTCAGCGTGGGGATCGGTCTGATAACGGCAAAGGTGCAGGGATCGATGCGCCTTCCTTATTTCATAACCATAACTGTGAAGACTATAGGCGAGGAGCAGTGGTCGCAGGTTGTCAAACATATGTCCGAAAAAGCCTTGTATGCCGCAAAGCTTCTTGCAGGAGAAATGCCCGAAACCGTGGAAAAGTCTGCTTCGGGATATGGCATAAGTATCTTCCCGTCAAAAAGCGAATTTCTTCCCGCATGCACCTGTCCTGACATCGCGGTGCCATGCAAGCACATTGCGGCAGTGTGCTATATTATGGCGGAAGAATTAGACAAGGATCCATTCTTGCTCTTCAAACTCAGAGGTATGGATAAAAACGAGTTGATGGGAAGGATAAACAAAACAAGAAAACTTGCTGCGTATGGGACAGCTGTTCGCCCAGAACGTTTCATGCGGACAACAATTGCAACAACTGCGAACGACAGTAAAAAGAAAAAGGCCGACATACATAAGTTCTGGGAGATTCCCGACTTCTCCTGTCTGAGCTACTCTATGGACGTACCGCTTGTGCATGCGGCAGTAATAAAGAGGCTCGGCGAGCCTGGCTTTTGGAGAGCGCCTGTAAATTTCGTTTCTTTAATGGAAAGCATATATGGAAAAATAAGCAACACTATTGCCCGGAATTCCAGTCTGGAAAGAGCGCATCAAAAATGCCAAATCAGAAGCGAAAATGATCCTGATAAAATATGACTCGCCCGCAAACTCCTATCCTTGAGATAGGAGTAAGGGCGTGCAAGAAAGTATATAAGAATGCAGAACAAAACAGGAAACATGGAAACAATGCGTGCCTATAAGTTCAGGA
>JAJZIZ010000013.1 GCA_021846005.1 Microcaldota archaeon | reverse complement strand
TATATGAAGGATCTCCGGCATATGTTACAGGAATGCTCGGCGGGCTTAACAAAAAACTCGCATTTGCCGCACTTATACAGGTACTAATACTCGCATTCGTCGGATACAAGTCGGTCTTTGACCTTATCGCCATTTTCTCAGTGGTGACCATGTTCTTCGGTAATATCGTTGCCATCATGCAAAAAAACCTCAAGAGGATGCTTGCCTATTCATCAATCTCCCAGTCGGGATATATATTGATAGGAATAGCCACATCAAGCACCGCAGGGCTCATGGGTTCGCTCTTCCAGATATTTGCACACGCCTTTGCGTTTATAGGAGTGCTGGGGGTTGTAGCATGGCTTGAAAGCAAGCATAAGCATACGATAGATGACTTAAATGGCCTCTCAAGGGAAAACCGCTTTGCTGCGTTTGCAATGAGCCTATTTATGCTTGCATTCGTAGGTCTTCCTTTCACCGCAGGATTCGTAGGCAAATTCCTGATATTCGTCGGCGCTGCGTCTGCGGGGATGACATGGCTGGCAGTGTTGGGGATAGTAAACAGCGTAATCTCCATTTATTATTATTCGAAACCGATAATGGCAGCATACAGCGGCGAGAAGAAAGGCCACGTCAGGGCCATACACATGGAAAAGGCAACGGCAATTGCCATTTCTATCGCAGTGATCATAACAATTGCACTTGGGATATATCCGCAGCCGCTGATAAGCATAGCGCATAATGCTGCATCTTATCTGCTAAAAATATGAGATTGCCAGAATAGATGTATTTAGAATGAGAACAAGCCATGAATCAGAAATGGGTTTGTGGGAGCATCTGATCTAATTTTGAATTTTGGCATCTCCTCTTTTGCAGTCTCGAAAATCTTTAGACTTGACCAGGACTTCCTATTTTCTTTGGCAAACAGAAAGAATATTTGCAGCCAGAAACATTGGCGTGTGGTCCTGTCAAGGGCCATGGCTGGAATTTTTGGCCTGTTGTGAATTTGTCAATTGAATTAGATTAGCAGATACGGGAATAGACCGAGACACACCGAGGAAATTGCAAGTATTATTGCCCCGACCATTACAATCCGGCTTATATGATAACTGGTATTTGTTTCTGGTCTTGAAGTGAAGATGCGTTCATATATCCAGAATAAAAGCACTCCGATTAAAAACACACCAGACAGTGGCACTATGCCTATTATACCGAATGAATTGACAGATGCGAGAAATACAAGAAGGTCACCTATAAACCCAGTAGTTAAAGGTATCCCTATGAGTGCTATTGCACCGAACAGAAAAAGATATGTGAGACCAGGAAAGCTCTTCATCACTCCTTTTATCTTATCTATCTCAAGAGTACCATAAAGCTCTGCTATTGTTCCTGCGATAAGAAATAGCAGAGATATGATTATACCGTGGCTTAGCATCGCATATAGAGCGCCGTTGTTTCCTAGGATGCTGTAGGCGGCTGCCCCTATTCCGACTATGCCCATATCGGTTATGCTGGTATATGCTATTGCTTTCTTGAGATTTTTCTGCCGAAGTGCCGTTGCTGCTGCGTACACCGCAGAGAATCCGAAGAGTATTGCAAGATATTTCGTGTAATGTGCAGATATGGGAAGCATCATGAACATTAGTATCAGTCCGTAGCCGCCGAATTTCAGAAGGACTCCGGCAAGGATCATGCTTCCGGTTGTTGGAGCTTCGGTATGAGCCTCCGGAAGCCAATTGTGCAGAGGAAATACAGGCATTTTTATTACAAAGGAAAATACCAGCATTACCATTATTATTAGCTGGTATTCCACAGGAATTGTATACGCGTATTTTATTATGGAGAATATGTCAAAGGTATGAGGCGTCACATGGAGATACAGCAATATTATCGCGATAAGCAGAATAAGGCTGGATGCGAGCGAATATAATATAAATTTTATAGAGGCCTTGCGCCTTTCAAGCCCGCCGAACATGAATATGATGAAAAACACTGAAACTTCTGCGAGTTCCCAGAAAATATAAAACAAAAAGAGATTTCCCGAAAGGAAGAGGGCAAGCGAGGACCCTTCGGTTACCGCAAAGAGTATGTTGTATTTTTTGTGGTTGTCCTTTATGAAATAGCTGCCTACGAGTGAGGAGGCAAAAAAGACTATTGAAGTCATTACAAGAAGAACAAGGTTTATGCTTGTAATCTCAAAACTGAGATTTATACTGAAATAACTTATGTATGGAATGCTGAATGCCAGTGAGGCGCCAGTGTGCGACAGATAGACAACCAATGCAGTAAGAGCCAATGATATCGCCGATGCTCCTATTGAGATATTGTAAGAATGCTTCCTGTCAAAAAACAATATAGGCAGTATTGAAAGATATGGGACCAGTATTATAAGGGGGAGAATGAACGACTGCGTGTTTGCTACCATGGACTTACACTATTTTTGAAAGTGATGCTTTTTCGTCTCCCTTGGGGGTTTTCGCTTGGGAAGTGTGCCTTTTGTGGATATTCATCGCCATTAACTTCTATTCGGATATATATGTATTTATATTTTCCAGTACCTACTCCTTTGCCTATCAGATTGGCATGAAATCTTGGCAGCGTGATATGAAAATAACAAGGCCAAGAAATAAATAGGCTGGTGCAGAATTTGGTAGACCATATTCATGGTACAGTTTCCGAAGACACGGAAAGAATAATGAAAGAGCACGGATGGCTTATAAGCAGGAAGACGGCAGAGCTGATTGCAACCCGTGGCGAAACAATCGTTAGAAGAAAAGCTAGAATACCCGAGATTATTTCGGGCATCCCAGGATGTAACAAAATTGGTGCCATTGAAGGCAAGGTAGAAAGAGTCTTAGGCAGGTTCAGCATGGGAAAGGATGGAGATAAGATTTTTAGAAGGTCAATAATACTGGAAGAAGATGGAAGCAGTATCGTTATAACACTATGGGGAAAACATGCAGAACTGCCAGATTCTATCCCAATAAGAAGGGGAGATACTGTAGAGATCAGGAACCTTTCGCTCCGCGAGCTTGAAAACGACTATGTGCTTGAAAGCACCATTGGCACATGTATTACGAGAACTTCAAAGGGAAGTATGGCAATAACAGATTTTTCTTCGCTTAGATATGGTGACAAGGATGTTGATGTGGGAGGAAAGCTGGTAATGGTTGAGAATGCCATGGCTACAAGTTCTGGAAAGATGCCCGAGGCACGCTCCATCATAGTAAGTGACGGAAAACTGGAAGCCAGGATTGTAGTGTGGGGATTCCAGAGCAGCTGCGTGGAAGAAATAGGCATACATAGTACTATAATAGCAGAGTCTGTTTCAGTGAAGAGAGGAGAATCCGAGATAGAAATAAATGCAGGAAGCAGTTCAAGGATACTTGTGTTGAAAAATATACAATAAAAAAGCAAAGATATATAAATAGAAAGGAATAAAGAATAGTGGGAGGACTAATGAGAATAGTTTTCTATTTTATCCCCACCCAAATCCCACTTTTCTCAAGTACGCTTAACCGCGTGCTAGTCCCCCAATAAAATAAAACTAGCAGATAACCGGATGCGTTAATATGCAAAGGTTATGCGCATGGATCTTATCCTTTCAAATTAGAAGCTCCGTATGGATCTGGGCGGTGAAGCTTTTTCTGCCTGAATCTTTTCTATATTCCTGTGGAATATTATCAGGGGTATTTTCAGAGCTTTCTTTGCCAGTTCTATATCATGATCCACCAGGGAGACATTTGGCACTTGCAGTATGTAGAATTTTGTATTTTCAGTATTGAAATCAGAGCTTTTTCTGCGAATTTCATCGGCCGCACCGGCAATGATTACAGAGGGAGGCAACTTGATATTTTCTGAGACTATGAGAGCGCTTTTAGCTTCGCTGGACTTGCTTGAGTTAGATACGTCTACAAGTTCGGCAATGAATGGAATGTCTTTGAACGCGTCCTGCAGCCTTTTTTGGCCTTGATTCACTTGAATCGCAACGAACCGCTCAAGAGTTATATCGTTTTCCAAATGTTGATTAACATGATCGCGTAGTGCCTCCTTTAATATTCTGGCAGTTTGGTTGGTTATAGGAGACATCGGAAATATCGATTGTCCGTTGATTTCATTGTGTGCAAACTTCAGCGCGCCGCAATCAGTATGTGGAAGCCAAATCACGTTGCTAGACCCCAGTGCCTTTATTTCGTTTACAAGTGTGCGGTTAAGTCTTCCTCCTGCTGTCCGGAACACATGAGTATTCTCAGCGAGCGAATCGTGAAAGAAAGGCTCTAGTTCGGCATTCATCCTGTAGTCCATGCAAGTTATCACTACTCTCGGCTTGGCTATTTCTTCCAAGTTATCATCCAATAAATATCAATTATTTGAAGGGGTGTCCTTCCTCAGTTATTATGTTCATCCGCTTTATGCCAAGGCTTATTGCAAGGTTTATGTCAGGATTCAGATCCTTTAGATAAGGACCTTGTATTATGTAGCATGTTGAAAGGCTGGCATTTGCCTTTGAAGCTATAACCCTTGACATTACGTTTGTCTCATTTGATATTACAAGCCTTCGTTCATCTTCTTCGGATTTTTTTGAAGCGTGGTTTAATGCCCCTATTTCTAAAAGATTTATAACTTCAAGTCTTACCTCCGTCTGGTTGTTTAGAAGCTTGCCCTTGAGAAAGATCTCCTCTTCAGAATTTACAAGATTGTCGAATTCTTCCCTTGTGGCAAACTGGTGCGTACCTACAAGGTGCAGTGCCTGGTCGACTATTTCGTCATCGTTTTTCCATTCGCTTTCAGCCAGTGATTCTTTATGAAATTTATTCAAATCATTCAGCAATGTCTTGTACATGTGTTCTTTTGCCTTGCAATCAGTATGAGGTGCAAGTATTATCTTTTTTGCACCGCTTGAGATTAATTCTGCCACAGGAGGTAGCCTTCCAGAAGCATTTCTCCATATCTCCACTGCGCCGTACTCCGCTTTTGCTTCCTCGCTTAGGTACTTTTTGTCCAGATATTCGTTCAGCCGCGGGTCCATGCAAGTTAGAACTATTGTGTCCATTAAATTGCCGATTTATAGTTAATCGTGTTTATGAAATAAGACTCAGAAAAAAGGAATTGCAAAAGAATGGAAGATTTAAAGGATTGGCACGTTAGAAGCGCTGAAAAAGAAAGAGCATTCAGATTCAGCCATGTCAAAAAGCTGTTTCTAATTTCCACATAACCACCAAGGTGGCTTGAAGTAACTTCACTTATGACATATTAGATATTCAATCTGATTTATAATACTTTCCATTGATCAGCGCAGGTTATGCAATCTGCTTTATATATGAAAATTTTGCAATAGTCATATGATAAAATGGATACCAGAGTCAAAAAGGCCAATAAAGTTGAGGCGAGTATAGCAGTTAAGGCCAGGATAGACGAACTAGACAAAGGATTCGTGGATAGGTTGATCGGAGGTAGGCTTGTCGGAGACGAAGCTTTTGATAAAATACGCAGAATGGTATATGTTGGGGACTGCAATAACGCAGCTGTGGTAGCAGACTTTGCCGCATTGCAAGAGATGTTCAAAGCAAAGGCGAAGGTTCCTGGAGCAGGGATAAGATGGGCAAAATTCACTACGATTGCGACAGTATTGTTCTTGGCCAGCGATAGCGATAAGACCGCAAGCCGCAAAAAAGAGGAACTCCGTGGATTTGGACTTCACTACTTGAAGCATAAAATTGGGCCCGTTAATGAACTAAAAGAAGTGTTGCGGGACGCGGTAGAGTCCATTTCGGATGTTTCGAATAATAAATTATTGCGAAAGATCGAATTAGCAGTGATAGATACTATTGGCGTTTTTGACCTAAAACAGGATGAAAAATAAACAAAGGGGCATAAAAATGGTTATTAAAAAAGAAAACAAGATAGTTGGATTCAGAAGAAATGCAAACGACAATATACCAGAAATATCCGCACGGAGGGAGGAGAAGAAAGGAATAGATCTTTGGCTTCTGACCGAGGAGCAGGCAAAAAAAGCAGTTAGTTATTACTTCAGGAATAAGAATATCAAAGCCGCCGAATTTGCATATGACGTGTCTATGGTCTTTGAAACAAAGTCGAAAGACGGAATTGCGGGAGCCGAAGAAACCGCAAGAAGGTTTATGGTACTGGCAAAAATATTATTTAGGCATTATAGCCATGTCAATAAAAATCCATGGCCAAATGATAAATATTATAGGTATGCAAGTAAAGCCACATGGGCAGAACAGAAACTTTTAGGATTTGAGAGTGTGCAGCTAATAAAGGAAGCAAGACTTCGTGAAGCTGAATATCTTCTCCGGACAAAGAGAAACAGTATGCATAATAGAGAAGATGTGAAAAACACATTGAGGAAGTTCAGAATGGAGTCATAATGTGTAAGGTGAAATGGTCTTGGATTGCGGGAGGGAAAAAATCTTACATGTGCTGGCATTCGGAGAGAATCTGCACTGATGCTTGATTATGGTGTGGTCATGGGCGGTGCATGCACATCTCCGGATAGGATTAGGAAACCGCATCAAGATTTCCGGAATCATGGCACTAGGCGCTCCGGAGCCCTTGGAAAGAGTGCTGCCTCGCGCACATTCTGCAGGTTAAGTAGTTGCATTACGAAACGTTCCATGCCTATGCTGAATCCACCATGCGGAGGGGCGCCGTACTTGAAAAAATTGGTGAACCACTCCAGGTTTTCCAACTCAAGCCCTTTTTCCTTCGCCTGTGAGATTATTTTCTCATAGCGGTGTTCCCTCTGGCCTCCGCTGCTTAGCTCCATGCCTTTGTATATCAAATCTATGCTTCTGGCCCATGTGGGATCTTCGTCAACTTTCATGACATAGAACGGCTTTACGGCAAACGGAAATCTGTTGACAAAGAAGAAATCTGAGCCGTATTTCTCTTTTACGTATTTCCCGAGAGCCATCTCGCCGCGTTTGTCGTAATCTTCCCTGCCCCGGTTATACTTGAATCCGAGCTCTTCCAGTATATCATATACTTCAGGAAATTCCAGTATTGGAAATGGGAGCTTTGGTACTTCAAGCTGAACGCCAAGCGTCTTCAGTTCTTCCTGGCAGCTTTCTACAACCGCCTTTATGCCATGCATGACCAGGTTTTCCTCAATACGGGTTATGTCCTTTTCGTCATCTATGAACGAGAGCTCTGCCGCGCAGGTTCTGTGCTCGGTAAGATGCTGTGGGGTGTTGCTTAATTCGGCCCTCCAGCTCGGCCCGATCTCATATATCTTCTCGAAACCGGCAACCATAAGAAGCTCCCTGTGAAGCTGCGGATCCTGGCGCAGGAATGCGTTCTTCCCGAAATGCTTAAGGTTGAATACTTCTGAACCTCCCTCCGACGAAACGCCCATTAGGCTGGGAGTGAATACCTGCATGAACTTCTGCGAATAGAAATATTTCTGCATGCCCTCCATCAGCTTTGACTGTATAAGGAAAACTGCAGTAGATTTTGAATTCCTTAGGTCAAGCGCCCTCCAATCCAGGCGCTTATCGACTGTTGTCTCGTTGAAGCCGTCTATGTCTATTGGAGAAGGACCCATTGACTTGCTTACGACTTTGATAGATTCAGGAATTATCTCTGTGCCTGATGCGGCCTTTATCTCCTCTGGAACATGTCCGTCTATTGCCACAAAATCATTTGGCATTAGGCTTTCAGCCACATCAAGAAGTTCCTGAGATACCTTTTTCTTTATCACAGTTACCTGTACTGAACCGCTTACGTCCCTTACCCAGATGAACTTTGCGCTCTTAAGGTCATTTACCCTTGAGACTCTACCGCCTATGCGTACCCTGAAGTTTGGCTCTTTTTGAATGTCTTTTATGTAATCGATCTTGATCATAAGATCACGGTCATGATTTTTCAATAGTTATCTCAATAAACTATTTTATAGATATGCTCTGCAAATTATAAAGCATGAACGATCTTGAATTTGAAAGATTGTTAAAGATAACTAGGCTCAGGCTTGATGACCTGGAAAAGAAAGCAATACAAAAAGACATAGAGGAAGTCATAGGTTACTTCGAGAACATAAGCGAGATAAGCACAGAGGGAGAGGAAAAGGCCCATCACCCGATAAAGGTAGATGCGCGGCTCCGAGAAGACGGGATTTTAGGATTTGAAGATGTTGAGATGCTGAAGAGGCAGTCAAAGCTTCATGATGGATACATAGTAGGTCCCAAGCTATGAAAAGCTACATAAATGAATTTTTAGGCATGGAGAAACCAACAGATTACTATAGCGGGCTTCTCTCTGATATTGAAAAACTTAACAAGGAACACCATTTCATCACTACCCTGAACAAGGATATTTCTTACGAAAAGGACGGAAGGCTTCCCTTTACTGTAAAGGCCAATATATGCGTAAAAGGCTTTGAAACAACTGCCGGCTCCAAGATGCTCAGGGGGTATCTGCCTCCTTTCAATGCCACGGTAGTAGATAAAATAAACGCTTCAGGAAGATTCTCGTTCCTTGGAGAAACTAATATGGACGAGTTCGGCTTCGGAACATTCGGGCTAAATACAGAAGTCCCGGCAAGAAATGCGTTTGACAATGACTATGTTGCAGGAGGATCAAGCAGTGGCGCAGCAGTCGCCACCGCCATGCTGAAATACCATGTGGCCATAGCAGAATCCACAGGAGGAAGCATTGCAACTCCGGCGGCACTCAATGGAGTTGTAGGCTTTACGCCGACCTATGGTGCCGTATCGCGATATGGATTGATAGATTATGCAAATTCATTAGATAAGATAGGCGTGATGGCAAGATGTGCGGAAGATGCAAAGGTTGCATTTGATACCATAAGGGGCAGAGACAGATACGATACCACATGCTCAGTTGAAACCATAGGAAATAAAAAGAGAAAAAAGCTATTCGTTATCAAGGAACTCATGGAAAAGGCCGAAGAGCCGGTAAAATCCGCATTCGAAAGGCTTCTGGACAGGCTTGGCGGAAATTATGAGATATCCGAAATAGACTCCAAGATAATGGACAAAGCAATAGCGCCATATTACATAATAGCCATGGCCGAAGCTTCTACAAACCTTGCCAAATATGATGGTTACAAATACGGATTTCAGAACGAAGACACTAACAGAAAATACAATGATTTCTTTACCGACGCAAGGATTAATTTTGGCGCTGAGGCTAAGAGGAGAATAATACTTGGGACTTTTATAAGGAGCGAAAGCGTCAAAGACAAGTATTATTCTAAGGCAACACAGGTAAGAGGCATGATTATCAGGGAGATGCGCAGTATACTTGAGGAAGGATTCATAATATCGCCTGCGCTTCCGATAGCGACTCCCAAGATAGAAAATGCATCAAAACTTACACCGACGCAAAACTACGCCATGGACATATTTACAGTGCCGCCAAATCTTGGGGGATTCCCACATATAACCTTCCCTTATGAATATCATGATGGGTTGCCGCTGGGAGCGCAGCTCGTAACCGGACATGCCAATGATTATGCCCTTTTTGATTTTGTTTCAGAATGGGAGGAATTGTTTGAATACAGGTTCAGGCACAACTTGGGAGAGATATGAAGATAGGGCTTGAAGTTCACGTGGCACTTCCTACAAAATCAAAGCTTTTCTGCTCATGCAGCATGGAAGATTCAGATAATCCGAACAGCAACATATGCCCCATATGCATGGGCTTCCCCGGATCCAAACCCATGTTGAATGAAGCGGCAGTAAGGTCTGCGCTTGGCATATCAAATGCCCTTTATTGCAAAATTAACAGAAAAATTTCTTTTGTAAGAAAGGTCTATTTTTACCCTGATCTGCCAAAATGCTATCAGATAACGCAGATGGAAGAGTCAATAGGAAAAGAAGGATATCTTGAGCTTGAAAACAAAAAGGTGAGAATACGCAGAGTACAGATAGAGGAGGACCCGGCACAGATAGTAAGGAAAGGCATGCTTACGCTTCTGGATTTCAATAGATCAGGAACGCCTCTTGTCGAGATAGTGACGGAGCCTGACATAAGCACCGAAGAAGAACTCAGGGAATTCATAGCAAACCTCAGAAGCATGCTCTATTACCTTGGGGTGGACATAAACAAGGAAATGAAAGCGGACCTCAATATATCAGTGGGGGAGACACGTGTCGAGATTAAAAATGTTACAGGAATAAAAAGCCTCATAGAAGCCACAAGGTTCGAAGTAGAAAGGCAGACTGAAGCGATCAAAAACAACGAGAAGATAGAACGCGAAACAAGAGGATATAACGAAAAGAGCCGCGCTACGGAATCGATGAGGGAGAAGGAAACCGATGAGGAATACGGATACATATACGAATCAGACCTTTCCACTTTTGATATATCCGAAATGAAACATGCAGATCCAGTATACATAAACAAAATAGCAGCAGAACTTGCAGGAGATAGCGAGGTTAATCCGAAGACCATACGGGAGATAACAATGCTCAATAGAAGCGCACTTGCAATGATCTACAGATTCCGCAACAGATATAGAGTCAGAAGCATAATACATGGAATACAGCGTTTTGAGAAATACAGCGACAGCACCATGAAAGAAGAGGATTCGGATAGAATTGAAAAACTTGTGAAACTGATAGACGAAGGCAAGGATATAAGCAGGGAAATTGCCGAAGACATAATAGCGGGAAAGGAGGTTAAAGTAGAATATTCGGATGTTTCAGTGGAAGAGATAGAAAAAATGGTCAGGAAGTTTCTGGATGAGAACCCCGGCGTGCTTGAGGAATATAAAAGAAACAAAAAGACAGTGAATCTAATTATCAGAGAGATATCAAGCAAGAATAACCTGCATCCGAAGGAAGTGGCTGCCGGCGCGGCCGCAGTTCTGAAAAGTATTGCAGGATAATGGACATTCAGTTAAAAAGCTACTATTTACGCACTTTTACAAGGTTAGAAGAAGACGTTACAGTCTGCCTTAGCAGGCCTCTGGCCCTTAGACTGTTCTGGGTATCGTTAAGTCTCTGGTTCATGGCAGATGCTTGCGAGATTGCATGGTGGAATCTCATGCCTGCAAGATTTTCCAGATCCCTTGCTGTGACCTCGCGATGAAAATTGATACCCCCCATTGATGCCCTTAGGACGCCGTCCATGAACGAAAGCTTAGGATCAACTCCGCTTGCGACTGCGGCGCGGGCAATGGCGAGATCAAGGCGGGGCTGGCCGGTTCCAGGATATACGCCTATGTCATAAAGGCTCCTGCTTGTGACATATGAGCCCACATTATTTACAAATACAGGAAATGGAGAAGTAACAAAAACAGGTATTTTCCTGGCCGCTTCTTTTAATACCCCATGAAGGTTCTCTCCCACGGAAAGGCTGTGATTCGTCTCTAGCACTATTGCCGATGCCATTTCTGCAGCTGCCTTGATGAGCCGTTCGTTGGTAGAAAAACTTGTGCCGGCAGATATAGTTAACGGAATTACGTTTTCATCATGCCCAAGATTTAACAATGACCCTGTTATTCTCGAAGTGTTCTCAGTATATGTGTCTTTTTTCTTTTCGTCCAGGCGCAGTATATAATCTTCAAATACACCCAGATGCTTTACTTCGGATGGCCGTTTCACAGCGCCAAAAGACCCGTTTATCTCAGTTACATTTGCTGCTTCGTATATTTTATTGCTTGTAGCTACCAAAAAAATTCCGCCAATGCAGCTTTGAGAGAGGGTTACAGATGCAATCAATGCTTTTTCCATGTTGGTTTGCGCTTCGATTCCTTCGTCCGGTGATTTATTGGAAACCACAAATATGACAGGAAGCTTTGTCTCCAGCATTATTGGCATTGTATTAATTGTTTCTTTCAAGGTATCTGTACCAGTTGTCACTATGATAGAGACTATCCCCGGAACAAGGCTTGTTTCATAGATAGAAGCGGCTAAATTATTGCGCCTTTCGGGAGTTATGTTTACGCTGTCAATAAGGAACAGGGGCTTTATGTCAAAGGATATGCGGTTGCCTGAAAAACAGATTGGAGTTTCAGATTCTATTCTTGCTATGGCATTTCGGCTTACTTTTTCTATGACCCCTTCAAATGGTTCCTTGACTCCGTCCTGGTTTTTTTTCTGGCCTATGGTACCGCCTGCCGTTATTATAACAATTTTGCTGCTTTGTTCATACACGTTTATGTCCATAGATATCCCTTAATTTAATGTTATCGGAAAATTCCAAAAGTAACCAAGTAATATTTCCCGCTTAAGCTTTATATCCTTATCCGTTTGGTTTGGAAAAGATTCAGAATGATTTAAATATCTTAGTAGTATATGTTGTATTATCTAAGATGCATCTATGTCGCTTAAGTGGAAACCCACTTCAATTGGACATGTACTACAAACAGACACAGTGCATACGGCAACATCTGCATTCGCATCTGGACATGGAAACGTCTTCGGATCCGTTCTCAGAAACGCTTCTGATTACATGACAAGCCTTGTCACTACGGATCCAGTACAGATGGATTTGCTTTGTGCCGCTGTAGTAATACCAGCCACGGTCTTGTTATTGCGCAGAATTACCAGAGACCTGAATCCTATGAATAATATTTCACTCAAAGACAAAATTATAATACAGAAACAGATAGAAACTTCGACTTTAACAACGCCTGAACAATGCAAGCGTATTGGCGAGCTGGCGACAAAACTTAAAATTGACATTAACGCGTATGCAAAAGAAATGCTCGGCATGGAGATGCCAAAAGGACTTAGGGGACTCACAAGACGAGAAGGAGAGATCGTTGAATCTGCGATTAGTAGGATGTCCAATGCCAGTGGCAGCAGCATACGTGAAATAGATCAGATTGGATAAGCGTATTTTACATAATTATTACCACATTTCTGCTTTTTTTACATAATATTCACATATTTGAATGCGTATTGTAAAAAATACAATAAATTGCGAAAAACACACCAAGATTTTTATATGTTTACTGTAAGAGTTTAAGCATGGATAGCCTTGATGAGGAAATTATAGCAAATGTCGATTCCGGCATAATAAAATATACTGCCATTTCAAAAAAGATGAATGTGCCCCTGTCTACAGTACATTTCAGAATGAAAAAACTTGAGAAAGAAAAGATAATAAAATACTACAAAGGAGAGATAGACTGGAAGAGCGCAGGGTTCTCAATAACTGCGTTCATAATGATAGGTGTAGACAAAGTTATTCTTAAGGAAAGGAACAGGACTCAGGAAATCATACTGAAAGAACTGAAGGAAATAATGTATGTCAGGGAAGGCTACATCATAACAGGAGATGGAGATATAATGGTCAAGATAATAGCGAGGGATACCGGACATCTCAAGGACATAATACTTAATTACATAGATTCCAAGGAAGGAATAGTGAGAACGACAACCATGATAGTCCTCGAGTAAGGGAAAGGATCGAGATATGGGACAGGATATTCTTGACAGGTGAAGAATATGGTAGTATCGAGATGGTCTGCAGACTTTAAAGATGTGATTTGAATGGTTTTGATTTCGGATATCAGGCAGATTGCAAAGTAGAAGATATTTGTTGTGATTTCAAGCGGTTTTATTGCATGAATGCTTCCCTGTCACAATGATTTTTAATTTGGGCCCGAGGAGAATCGGACTCCTGGTCTCCTCCGTGTGAAGGAGGCGTCTTACCATTCGACTACGAGCCCACCTTAATTTTTAAGTAATGCATTGAAATGTTTCACGCGTGCCATTCTTTTCTTCTGTTCTTACAAGAGAAATAAATAGGCACTAAACATTAAAATATTCTTTGAATTTAACGGTAGTCTCTACCTTCCTGCTCCTTCCCTGCTTTACAGTCTTGACGAAATCCTTCTCTTCAAGTTCTTTCATATATTCATATGTTGATGCGCCGAATAGCTTGACTATTCTGCTCTGGAGAATGCCGTTGTTCTTGTTTATATAGGCAAGTATGCGGAGGGAACCCCGGCTGAGATCCGGGCCTGTCGCAAGCTTGCCAACCTTGGATGCATAAGGCTCCTTGAGGCTGAACATGTATTTGTCGCTTATTTTAAGTATTTCAAGTGCAGTATCTTCCGCCTTGTATTTATCGACAAGCTTATTGAGTATCTCTTGCAGAGGGCCCAGAGAGGCCATGCCCACAGTGCTGGCTATCTCAGATACGCTCATGGCACGCGGCGACATGAAAAGCGCGGCCTCTACAAGCTTGCTGTATTCGGAAAAATTATCCATTACCACACCTTTTTGTTTCTTAGGCTTTTTGACTTGTCCCTCTGTTAGTTTATTCCCTTAGCTTTATTACAACTTCCTTGAAGAAGCCTTCCTGCACCAGTGATACGCGGCCCTTGCTTGCAAGAAAAAGCAGAGGTATGAATAGCCCGAGCAAAAAGTCGTCCATCTCTACTGACGCAAGCAGATAAGAGAGAGTAGTCATCTTCTCCTTGTCAGCATGCCGGCATATGTGCCCATAAACAAGCTCCATCTCCTCCTCAATGTTAGCGTCCTTGAAAAAGACAGGCATCTCTATGGGCGCCTGTTTGGACCTGTTATTCTTCTGCTCGGTTATCTTCATGGCTTCATCAAGCGCCTGTATCAGCTCGTCAAGGGTCAATCTCCTCTTCACGGGAGGACGCACCCTTGGCACGAGTTCCTCGACTAAAGGAGTCATCCTTCCTATTTCAACTGATTCTTCGATAGGTTCCCCCTCATTGAAGAAAGAAAGCATACTGCTCTTCATCCTGAGGAGTATCGAAGCTGCAAGTATTATGTTTGCAGGCAATCTAAGGTCCATGACCTTGAGAGCCTTGACTGCGCTTATGTAGCTGTCGACAAGTTCAGTTATGTCTATGTTCCACGGATCCAGCTGCTGCTTTTCAACGAGTTCTATAAGCAATTCCTTCCAGGTATCATAATTGACAAAGCTGACAAGATCAAGCTTTTGCTGCCCGCTTGGAAGTATCTCCTCAACCTGGAATGTCGCCATGAATCTACTATGAACTCCATAAATAAATATCTTTTTGAATGCGGAAGGAAAAGAGGCACATATGGAAATGCGCCAGATATGTGACTTTGTTCGTGGAAATTTACCTTAATGATATTTAAACTTGAGTGTTGTATAGATTTACATTTCTCTTTATGTGGGTTCATCCGATAGCTAGTTGTTAATGATGAGTAAAATAGAGATCATAGAAGAAGTCCAGGCGGCCGAAGCGGAGGCGTCGAACAGCATAGAGAGAGCCAACGCGTTTAAAGCGTCCAAAATACTGAAGGCTGAAAATGAAGCCAGGGAGATAGTAGAAAAGTCGGAAAAGAACGCCCTTGCAATAAAAGAGGGCGGTGTAAAAAGCGCCAGGGAAAGAACAGAGAAGGATGCAAAGCACAGGCTGCTTGAGGCACACAAGAAAGCTGAAGGTATCGAATGGTTGAAAATAAGCGAGGGGGACGCTGAAAAAGCCGCGGAAGAAGCAGTGAAAAGGCTAATCGGTGAATAGTTGCTTAGATCAGAACCAATGCAGAAAGTAAGAATAATATGCCTTGATTCCGATAAAAAAAATGCTGTAGCAGCGCTGCACAGACTAGGCATGCTTGACCTCAGGAAAAGCAGCCTGCCGTTGGAGGAGGAGACAGCAGGACAGGAATTTTCAGAGATATCAGACAGCATAATGAGTATAGAAGGCGCAATGAATGCCCTAGGAAAGCAGAAAGTGTCAAAGGAGAGCCATCCGGATCTGAATACAATATTGCAAAGGGCAAGGAACAGCAGAAAAACAACAGAGCAGATCTACAGACTGCTGGAAAAAAAGAAGCAGATAGAAGATGACAGCGTAATATCAGACTACGCGTTCAGGGTAGCTGAACTTTTCAAAGGCATGCGAATAGACTTCTCAAAACTCCAGGGAAATGTTCTGGGATTCAAAGCTTTCGTGGGAGATTCGAGGCAGATTTCGCTGATAGAGTCGAACATAAAGAAGATGAAGATAGAACACGAATTTGTGACAGAGGCTCTCGGAAAGAAGGAGAAGCTCGTCTTTATAGCATATGAAAAAGGCAAAAGTATCGAGGAAGCCGTAAGGAATGTGAAGGCAGAGGAACTTGACCTGCACGCCACATACATAGAAGGCACACCGGCAGAGATAATGAAGAGAATAGAGGAAGCCCGAGCGAGGAACACGAAAATCCTTGCGGAAATTGCAGAAGAGCTGAAAAAAATAAGCAGTGAAGAGTACTCAAAGCTTGCCAATACCAAAGAAATGCTTGAAATAGAGAACTCGAGAATGGGAGCATTGGCGATGTTTAAAAGAACAGAGAAGACAGTAGTCATAGAAGGCTGGGTGCCTGTCAAAAAGGAAGAGGAGCTTAAAAAAATCTTGAATCACGCCTGTTCAGGCAGGGAGGTGGTAGAAAAAATAAACGAGAAGAAGGAACTTGCACCGACATACCTAAACAGGCCCAAGATACTCAAGCCTTTCGATTTTCTGATGAACTTTTACTCGACGCCAAGAAGCGACGAGATAGACCCCACATGGATATTCATAATATCTTTTCCGATATTTTACGGCATGATGGTAAGCGACGTGGGCTACGGACTGCTCTCGCTGGCTTTCGTAACCTATGTTGCGAAAATAACCAATCCCGAGGGGTTAGTG
>JAJZIZ010000012.1 GCA_021846005.1 Microcaldota archaeon | reverse complement strand
GTAAGAATGCTGCCCATTGCCTGCATCACTGCCTTGCTGGTAAAATTCTCAGAAGGAATCATCTCGAGATTATTCTCCTGTCTATCTGACTCTTTGACAATATGACCGTAAATTTCAGGATCCTGCGCTTCTATTTCCGCATAATTTTCCATCAAGACACCATGAATTCTTTTAACTTATGTGTTTATATCTTATCAGGAGCTGCAATGAGAATCGGCATAACAAGCGTTAGTAATGTCCTTGAGGAATGGAACGCCAAGGATGTGGAAGACCTGCGCAGAGCCATAGTTTCCTCCGGGAATGTACCGGAAATGATATATGCGGATTCGATGGACATCAGCCTTTCTGATGGGGAGATAGGAGCCACGCAGTCCAGTGAAAGGGCATCAGGTGCTTCGAGTGGCAGAATTAAGATAAGATCGGATGCGATACTGCTCAGACACCTTGGCACTATTAGGGATTACGAGCAGTTCACGTTCAGGCTATTCGGCATGAAGTCTTTCGAAGAGAAGGGAATATACGTAATGAATCCTGTGATGAACTGGCTAGTCGCCACAGACAAGTTCGGGGCACTGGTTAAGCTTTCGGCCAGAGGGCTTCCGGTTCCCGAGACGGTAGTAAGCGAACACATGTTTGTTGCATATTCTGCAGTAAAAAGATTCAAAGAAGTCGTTGTGAAGCCTCTTAGAAGCGCCATGGGATTCGGAGTCTTCAGAGTCAGTGACCCAGATGTGGCAATGCATTCCTTTAGTACGCTTACCAACATGAACAAGCCAATATACGTCCAGAAATACATGGAGAAGAAGGGAGGAGGGGACTATAGAGTAGTAGTGGTTGGCGGGGAGATTGTCGGTGCTGAATTCAGGAAAGGAAAGACCTGGAAGAGCAATGTGGCACAAGGAGCCGTACCGAAAGGAGTCAAGGCTGACAAAGAGCTCTCCGAACTGGCTATACGTTCGTGTGAGGTGCTGGGGCTTGATTATGCAGGCATAGATATAGCAGACACAGATGAAGGATATCGGATACTTGAGACTAATCCTACCCTCTCATGGCAGGGATTCAAGAAGGCTACCGGCATAAATCCCGCCAAATGCATTGTTGCCCAGATAATAAGAAAGGCAAAGGAATGAAAAATAAGAGCCAGGATTCACTATTCAAATTTATTCCTTCCCACTTTTCTGAGAGTAACATACATTACAAGCAGGGATATTAGAGCCGCTCCGCCTGTAATCTCAGCTGAATTGATATTGGCAGGATTTGAGAGAAGAAATGCTATTGCCAGAAATATGCTTATAAATGCGAAAAGAGGAGGAATTGCAGGGAGGCCCACTTTGTATTTGCGAAGCAGGGATACGGTGAAGATGAGACCAGTGCCAGCGCCGCATATGATCATCAGGCTGAGAAATGCGTTGCCGAATAGGATATATGAACCTACTGCAAGAGTCATGGGAAGCATTATGTCCCCGTTTCCCAGCATTATGCTTGATACCACAGGCGTTCCTGATTTCTCCACTATGGATCGGATCTCGGGGTTCTGTATGCTTTTAAGGTCCTGTTTTGTTGGCTTTGATTTGCCGTCGTGAGGATTGAGCTCCAGATCGGAAGACCCTATCATGAAAGCAAGGTTCCGGTTTGATGCCTCCTTTGCCAGAGGTATCATGAATTTCAGCACAAAGACAGCAAGATAATCATATATGGCAAAAAATCCCATTAGTAGGTAGAGTACCAGAAAGCCGAAGCCGAGGCCTATGCTGGCTCCTATGAATATGCCAGCGCCTATGCTCGTTATCATGGTTATGAGGTTCCTCATCTTGTTGAATTTTATCTTGTATGCAAGAATTGCCAGCGATAAGAAGAGAGATATCGCCGAGAGGGGAAGCAGTGATATGTTTTGGAAGATATCGTTTATCAGAATCAGGAAGAAGAAGAATGAGCCGAAGATTACAATGTATGCCTCAAGCAGTCGGTAGAAAAGATTGCCGCGGTAGTAACGCAAAACCAGCATCAGTACCAAAATTATTATTATGACGTCTATGATGAACCAGAAAAAGAATGAGACAGGGCTTCCTTGAGGGGAGCTTATGTTGTTTATGTATTTGTATGAAGGAGAGTATGCCGGAGTGACAAGCAATAGCCCTATAAACTGTGCAGTGAGGAAGAGCGCTATTACAAAGAGTATTTGTCTATTCCCTATTTTTCTCTCCAACACAACACCAAATCCATGAATGTTTACAGTTTATGCCTCTGCAATTATATAGGCTTCCAGCCGTTTCGGCTTTCCATGACCATGTGACACCCTCCCACCCCTAAAGGGAACCCCCTGAAGAGGGCGTGGGGTTTCCCGCTCACTTTGTTAATGAAACTGAACGGCAAATCGAGACTCAGATTGACAGAGCCCTGGGAAATGCCGGCTTGCATATAAAGCAGCATGTGCCTATTGCCTTTAGGCGCTTTAATCGTAATCCGAAGCGGCAAGTATCTCTATTATCTGGCCTTGTCCCAGCCCTGAAGGAAATTTGTCAAGCTTTATTACAAGGAATGAGTCCTGGACACCTGACACTATCCCTGGCCAGACACGTTCATTGGAATCTACATATTGCGCTTTCTTTCCGACAAGGGAGTCTAGATCTACAGGCTCCATTGGTGTGGCTAAAAGGTTTTCCTCGTCCAATGATGTAACTATTGCATTTATTATGGAATCACTTCACTATGAATTCGCCGCAAATGTTTAAATTAACTGCGCCAACCGGGATTTGAACCCGGGCCACGAGCTTGGGAAGCTCGGATCCTACCAGGCTAGACAATTGGCGCCAATAAAGCTTATTCCTGCTTCTTTTCGTCAATCATCTTCTTGCCTAGCTCTTCCCGGTTTTTGATGTCCTTCATTACCCGTTCGTAATCGTCCTTGTTGAGGACCCTGCTCAGTATATACTGCGAGTAGTTTATGGATATCCCTGCTATGTCAAGAAGGATCGCCTGCAGTTCATTTGTCTTTATCCTTAGTTCGCCGGATGGCTTGAGTATCTCTATGCCGGCTGGCACAAAATTGAATGAGATGTTTACCAGGGAACCGATATCCTTGACAAGAATAGTTACCTCGGCATTTGTGGAATATGTATCTTCGATTTTGACCGGATCGCTTATCGAACCTACACAATAGACTACCCCTTGTGATTTCAATAATCTGTTGTTTATCATGTCGGCCATTATCGGCTGCAGATCTTCCTGTTTTTCGCTCTGCATGTCAAAATAAAGCTTTGCGAGTATTCCTCCCCTTGCCACTGTCTCGTCTGTAAGTTCATCTACTTCTGATTTTCCCATCATATCAACCTTTCAGTTTGGTTATTGATTCTTCAACTGTAAGAAGATCCTCGTCGCCGCTTATCATGTCCCTTATTCTTATCTTGTTTGCAGACCTCTCCTGATTGCCTATTATTGCAGCGTATCTTATCCGCATTGAGTTTACATATTCAAGCTGTTTTGAGAGAGGGCGCTTCGTAACTCCCAGATCGACGTATATGCCTGCCTTCCGGAGAGCGGAGGCAACCTCCATGGCATATGCTTGATTTTCCTCCTTTATATATGCTACGTGCACTTTGGAATGTGTTTTAAGCAGCTCGCCTTTTGAAAGCAATTCAAATACTCTTGTTACGCCAATGGCGCTCCCTACCGCAGGAATGCTGTTCTTCGAGTACATTTCCAGCAGATTATCGTACCTCCCCCCTGAAGCTATTGTTGGCAGGCGCTGCCCGTTCTCATATGTGATGAACTCCCAGACCCCCGCGGTATAATAATCTAGGCCTCTTGCGAGCGAGATATCAAGTTTTGCCTTTTTCCCCAGCCCATAGGCTTCCAGGATTCCGAAAAGGGATTCCAGCTTTAATATCTCGGCACTTGCCTCTGGTATTTTCGACTTGAGCTTTTCAAATGTTTCACTGTTGTTTGCGTCTGAACCAGAACCTATGAAATCCAGGAGGCTTTCAGAACTTTCCTTTGAAGTGCCCAGCGATGCGAGCATCCGTATTATCTCTTCGCGGGTTATCTTTGCCAGTTTGTCTATAACACGTATGGCTTCGATGTGCTTGTCTTGCGGAACCCCGAATTTTCCGAGAAGCGCGTCGAGAACTGCCCTGCTGTTTATCAATATGGTGTATTCCGAGATTCCCAATTCCTCAAATGCCATGGCTATCGGAGATATGACTTCTGCGTCGCTTATGGGCTCCGAGCTTCCGATTATATCTATGTCTGCCTGGATGAACTCCCTGCTGCGCATCTTCTGCGGCTCGTCCATGCGCCATACCCTGCCTATCTGGTATCGCTTAAATGGAAGAGGTATGTCCCGGTTCATTGCCATGAATCTTGCAAGCGGCACTGTGAAGTCATAACGCAGGCCTTCTTCGTTGCCCTCTATCACATATATCTCTTTCTTTGCGTCCTCCCCGTATGCTTTTGCATTAAGAGTCTTTAGAAGCTCTATGCCAGGAGTACTTATCGGGTGAAAGCCGAAGCGCTTGAAAGATTCTTCTATTGCGTTTGTTATGTGGTTTAGAAGTATGGCTTCGCCTGGACTGTAATCCCTTGTGCCTCGTGGAAGACTTAGCTCCATTTATATATCAACTGCTGCTCGTAGAAAAGCAAGATCACAAATTCTTCTGAAGCCATGACTTGAGCATCTCCTTAGGCATAGATCCCACAGATGTCGCTTTCACATTTCCATGTTCGAAAAGCAAGACTGAAGGTATGCTCATTATATTGTACTTGGAGGCGAGTTCCTGATTCTCGTCGGTGTTGAGCTTGGCAAACTTGACCTTTCCAGTATATTCTTTTGAGATTTCCTCTATGACAGGGGAGAACATTCTGCACGGCCCGCACCATGGGGCCCAAAAGTCTACCACTACAGGAGTTGATGATTTTATCACTTCGTTTTCAAAATCTTTCTGGTTCAATTCTATCATTTTCGCACCTTAGTATATTTTTGCTTCTTCGGATTTATATATCTTTCAGATGATTATTATTGAAGTGATGAACGATACTTCTGATACAAAATGATGAAGATCTTGAGTGCTGAATAATATGGCAAGCATACCAAAAGCCTCCATAAAGAAATTCGTGAAAAGGAGATTCAAGGCAAACATAACAGATGAAGGAGTGGAGGAAATAGTCAAGATTCTCGAAGAAAAGGCAGAAAGCATATCAAAATATGCAGTAGGCAATGCCAAAAAAGACAAACGCGACAAGGTGACCAAAGCGGATGTCATGAAATACGTCATAGGAGGCTATGATGAGTGAAGCGCTCAGGACATACATGAGCCCTGACAGCAGGTATAAAACAAGTTCTTATGAAAGAAATGGGAAGCCGAGGTTTTGCCTCTCCGAGAAGACAAGAAAAGGCACATTGATTACCGAATTCAGCATGGCCGGAAAAATCACAGACCAGATTTATCTGAAGGAAAAAATGCCCGAAGATTCGTTGAGAGACTATCTGGGAAAGGAAATCAACGTCGAGAAGATAAACGCCTATGAAAGGATAAAAGTCTCTGCATCATGCAAAAAATGCGGCATGGAGAACAAGATATCAAGGGAACTTGATCTTGCAGTAATATCATATGTCGACAACGTGCCTGCCGTTCCGATGTTCAAGTGCACAGGATGTGGAGAGAGGTTTTACGCCATGAGCGACGAGTATCTTGAATTGCTTGTCTCGAGAAATAAGGATCTTTTCAAAAAGGAGGAGCTTGAGGAAATTGAAAAAGACAGGATATCTTCGATTAAACAGTTGGATGAGTATATAATAAGAATATTTGCGTCCAAAAAGATAACTAGACTTGTGATTGTGGAGTGATATGATGATGCTTTCTGAACTTTATGGCAAGAGGATAATATCCAATGAGGGAAAAAGGCTTGGCGAAGTCAAGGGCGTTATGGTAAATTTTGAAGAAGGTGAAGTTTCACATCTGCTGCTCACCGAGCCGGAAAGATTGCTCAAAAGCCAGAATCCCAGGATGGACATACAGAAAGGCAGCGTTGCGTTCAAGAGAGTAAAGAGCATCTCCGAAACAATAATAGTTGGCAAAGAATAGTCTTTTTCTGAAGTGAATGCTTCTGCCGGATAATCAGAATGTTCGTCTTTTTAGATCTGATAGGATACACATTAGCGTGCTCCGGCGACTGAAGGCGGCTTGAATCCCTGACCGAATGAAGTGTCATTAAACGAGGTATAGAGGTATACAAAGTCTAATGCGATTATTATGCAAATCAGAATGTTTATCAGGATATTGCCGATGAGACCGAGCAGGGCAGCGGCTGCAATTGCAGCTACAAGTACCATAGTTGCGTTTGTCATTTTCTTGTTCTGAAGATATTTGCCAAGTTCCCAGAAACTAAGCGCTATTGAAGCAGACAATATTATTCCGAATATGAAAAATACCGCCATGTCCGCCAGAAGCACTAAATCCCCTATTCCCGTTGCGAGAATTGTCAAGCCCGCCTGAGTTTGGGGGGTTCCTGCAAAGTTAGTCAGACCGATTATTATAAGAGGCAGCAATATGTAGATCAATATAATTACAATTCCGATGGCAAATACTTTAATGGAAATACCGATAAGCCGCTTCGGAAGGATGAACTGTGGGGCTGTCTGCGAGATCCTGTTCAATGCCTTTGCGAGATACCAGAATGCCAGGATTATAGGAAGTATAAGAAACGAGAAGATAAATGCCAGAGTTGCCTTCTTGAAATATCCGAGTGCATCTTCGCCAGTGTTTGTTTCTGAATGGTTGAAAGCCAATTAAACACCGCAGTATTTAAGAGAAGCTAGCCTTTATAAAATAATACGGCACTGATGCGAATTGGCATTGGTTCTGGAAATTCAATCAGTCTTTACTTCTCTTGCCAGTGAGGATCTTTTCTTGGATACCACCCTGTAGCCGCAATATGGGCACCTGATGTTGTTCCTTTCCAGCGACTTTATCTCTTTTCCGCAGTGTATGCATATGTAGGCCATTATATCATCCGGGGTTTATCGTCATTTTTGAGAGACTTTGGTCTTTAGCCATTTTGTTAGCTCGGTATGCAGGCTTGACTTGCTTGTGTCTATTATCCTTATGTTCATTGTAGCCTTGTACTCTTCCTCGTTAAGCGACATTATCGGGACATATTTCTGCTCTTTTGCGAAGTGTACTTCAAGCCAATGCACTTTGCCGCGCAGATAATCCCTTACAATCTCATCAGTCATAGGTATCGAAGAGAAGCTGAAAAGTATGCCGTTGCACCAATAGAGAGGCATGTTTCCAGAGGGAGTTATGCGTTCCCTGAGAAGGTCTTCTTTAGGTACCTCCACTATCTCGTGTATGACCAGTTCTTCTATAGGAGAGTATGTGACTCTTACCATTTTAACCATCCTTTGCGTTTATTATCTTGCGTCTCCAATTTATAATATGGAGAGTATGCAAGCGTTGTGAGACATCCTGAAGGCCGGATTATTCCGATTTTCTTCCGAGGATCTTGCTTACAACTTCTCCTGCTGCGGTGTGGAATGAGTATGCGCCTCCTGCGTATGTAGCATTGCAATAGTTGCAGTGCCATATGCCTGTACCCTGCCTCTTTACAGCGTCCTTTCCGCATGTGTCACAAATGTACCTGGCTTTCTGCTGCTTTATCACTGCAGCTTCCCTCTTCCTGAGGCTTACTCCGTATCTGATGCTTTTTTTGGCCATATCATTCTCCTCTTGTACTTTGTACCATTTTTCTAAGATCTTTTGATTTCTCGAATGTTTTTTCGACAAGCATGTCGACTTCGCCTGCCTTGAATGCTCCGCTCAGCCCCTTCTGCATGGCCCTCACAAACTGTTCGTCGTTGGCTATTGTTATTCTTGCATCGGCAAAAATCTCCTCGCTTGCATTGGTGTCGAGGAGTATAGAGTTGCCTATTTTTGCATATGTGCACGAAGTGCTTAGATTTCCTATAGGGAGTTTCCCGAGCTCTCCTTCGCGGACGACCTTGCCTTCCTCGTATTTAGGCATGCGGGCGTTGTACAGGGCTGCTGCTGCTGCAAGTGCGGACGAATCGAAAAGGTTTCCGTCATAATTCAGTATGTATAAATCAACGAATACGTTCCAGGACTTCCCTTCTTCAATGAAGAGTTTTTTCACGTCTATCATATTTGCTGCCCTTATCCCGCGATCGACTACTCTTGCGAGTTCAACTGCGTCTGGACTTGGCGGCCCTGAATCGAATGTGTGATGCGCAAGAGGCAGAAGCTCTGCTCCTGTCATCATTGAACCTTCGTCGGGTTTATCTCTCATTGGTTCGCCGACGTCCAGCTTTATTCCTGCAAGTACCTTTGTATTCCCGAATGTAACTTCTGCGGATCCTTCCGCATGCGGAATCTTGCCGATTTCTATCGATATGTTCCTGAACGAGAAAAGGTCCCGGCCGTCGTCTCTTGTGCCTTTTGAGAGCCTTTCCCTCAAGTATTGGTCTGTTAAAGTAGTCACGTTCATATGCTCGCCTTGTATTTTTCGCTTGTCATCTCGTAAGGAGCGAGGAGTGCTTCTCTCTGCGCCTTGGTTATTACTTCGCCTGCCTTTATGACCATTTCTATGCCCCTGTGCACGTCGTCAGGAGTGAGCTCTCCGTCCATCTGGAGAAGATTTATCTCCTGTGTTCTTGGGTTTATGGCTATGGGCATGTCTGCACTGGAATAGTTGTCTTCTATCTTGTCAAGATCAAGTATAAGAGTATCTTCTGCCTTTCCTACTGAAACCGCATATGGCATGTCGCGCATAGGTATTCCGGAAGCTGCCAGTGCCACCGAGGCGCAGGTTATTCCGGCTGCCCTTGTGCCGCCGTCGCTTTGCAGAACCTCCACGAATATGCTTATTTCGTTTCCAGGAAAAAGGTCCCTTAATATCACGTTCTCAAATACTTCCTTTGTTACTTTGGATATCTCGATGGCGCGCCTGTTCATGCCAGGCCTGCCGTGTTCTTCTAATGAAGAAAACGGAGCCATTGTGTACCTGCACTTTATAACTGCCTTGTCCGGATCCTGGGTGTGTTTTGGGAGTGCCTCCCTAGGCCCATATACAGCTGAGACTATTTTGTTGTTGCCCCATTCGATGTATGCTGAACCTGCTGCGTTCTTTACAGGATTGACTGATATCTTAATAGGGCGGAGCGTGTTCTGATCGCGTCCGTCAAGCCTTTTTCCGTTTGTTATCAATGTTGGTTTTTCCATTTTATCTTCCGTTGTCATTTATTCTTTTCCTTCAAGCATCTGCGATATGCGCTCCGTGAGCCCAGGCACATGCGATTCATCCTGTATGCGAAGAATTGCCTTAGTTGCCATATCAGAATCTCCGCCTTTTATCCATACCAGGCCATTCATGCCTACGGATATGCTCGATTTTGTCTTCTCGATTATCTGGCGGATCATCGTATCCTGCTTGCCGAGGAGGCGCGGCACCTTTGATGGCTTTATTACAAGGACCTTTCCTCCAAAGAGAACTCTTGGCCTTGAAAGTATTATTGTTCCTGTTTTGTCCAATTCCTTTACAGTGGCTTCGATTATGTCGCCTCCTGCCAAACTTGTCTCGGAAAACTTGGAGATTATAAGACCTTTGTATGGGGCATTGATGTCTATCAAATCGGTGTTGAGCTTGGCTTCTTCAACTATGCCTATTATCTTTTCGCCAGGGGTCGGATACCAGAGCCCCTCCAGAGGGATAAAGGAGTTTTTCTCTTCGTCAAATATGCCTATTACAGTAGAGCATGTCTTGCCTTCTTCAACTATCGTGTGGTCTAGCCTTAACGGCTTTTCAGCTATTATGTCTCCTGGAAGTACTAGTCTTCTCATTAATATCACTTAAATTACATTTATTTGGGCTTCTCCTTTTGTAAGCCCGTTTATCTTGTCAAAAAATTCTTGTTTTAGCCCTGCTGGAAATTCCACCGCTGCCTTCAGAGAGCCGTCGTTCTGCCATTCCTCTGACTTGAGCCCGTATTGCTTGAGTGTGCCATAGCACCTGTTCGAGTATGATGCAGGTATATGCACTTCCAAATGTGCCGTTGCGAATTTTATTGGTATTATTAGGTTTATCTTCTTTACTACCGTGTCTACCTGTTCGTTTGCATTCTTGAACGGATCTACCACGACATGTGCCTGTTCCATAGCGCCTTCTATTCTTGTTGGAGTATGTGGCGCGCTGGTTCTTGGATCTATAGAATTTACGGCAATTATGTTTATTATCTGCTTCCTCTTCTCTTCGACGAGCTTGTGTCTTTGTTCGGTAGTTATAGGAACATCGCCCTTCTTCAGTATTGTTTCTGCGATCTTGGCGAGATCCTCTGTGCCGAATGTCTTTTTTATCTTTTCCTGAGTTTGGCGCTCTCCTTTGTTGGCATTCTTGAATATCTCTTCTGCTTCAAGAACAGATAATGGGTCTTTCCTCTTTCCCGTTATGTATTCGTAAGCCATGTCCGAATCTACAAATATCTCGAATTCCTCTCCGTTGACTGAGTATTTTGCTATTACTATTTTCGACATGGGATCTACAGGTATTTTTCAAGTTCCGATGGGGAAAGTATATGGTACCCTTCATTCTCCTTTATGTATCCTACCTCCATGCTGTCTGGGAGAACCTTTCCCTCTGAAACTTTCTTGATTATTTTCACGCCTAGGCCTATTGCATCGTCTACATGCATGTTGTCTTTGTATTCCTTCACAAGTATCTCTGTTGCAGTTTTCTTGCCGGAACCTATGGCCTCTGCCTGGTATCCGAGGATTGATGCTCCAGGCTCTATTTCATAGAGTCTGGGCCCGTTGTCAATTCCGCCGACGAGAAGGGAGACCGCATATGGCCTTAGGCCACCATATTGGGTTGCCTGCATCATGTATGATGCTATCTCCTCAGTTAGGGATTCGACAGACTTGTCGTCATCATATACCAATCTGTGATTAAGTGCTATTAGCCTTGACCTGTCAATAAGATGCAAACCGTCTGCGACGAGGCCGCTGTATGTTGCGCCCATGTTTGAATCTATTTTAAAAACCTTATGCACAGTTGTAGGTATCGCCAGAGGCTCGGTGACTACCTTGTGCGCAACAAACACTACGCAGTCCTTTCCAGTCATTCCTATTGATGTTGCTCCTTTTCTTACTGCTTCCTTTGCGTATTCCACCTGGAAGAGTCTTCCATCTGGGTTGAACATTACGCCGCGGTCATAGGCTTGTACGTTTGGATACATAATATCATCTCAATATAATTAGACAAGATATACTAATTTTAGAATATTTATTTTAGAGCATTAAAAGCTTATATAACTATCTGGTATAGCAGATATCGCCTGAGAAACAGCAGAAGAACTGGAAGGCATGGTGCAGTGCGCCAGTTTGGATCATGCGTTTATGCTTAAGGCATAGGTTCCGTTTGCGTTGATGCCAAGCTTTTTAGCGAGCTCAGATTTCTCGACATTCATTATCACTACGTAGCCACTCCACTTCAATGTCATTTCAGAGGCTCCGCATATTGGGCAGACATCACCCTGTGCTATTATTACCCTGCATTTCTTGCATGCTTTTTCCATTCAGATCACTTCTTTGACCGGGGCTTTGAATCACGGCCTCCTTTTCTAGGGAATCTCTCCCTTGGTTTTACAGGCTCCTTTATCCACTCGTATTTTCCAAGTCCTTCCGGTCTCATGGTCAGCGCTATCTTAGTGTCTTTTATGTTGTTCTTGAGGCTTATGGTTGATACCTTGGTGTAGACGATGTCGCCCTTCTTCAAGGTTCTTCCGCTGTTCTTAAGTACAAAAGCAGCAGACTTCCTGTCGTGAGTTATGAAATCGTTGGTTATCTGCGAGAGATGCACAAGACCATCTATTGGCCCGAGTCTTACGAAGCATCCGAAGTCGACAAGTTCAGAAATCTCGCCAGTGAGTATCTCTCCCACTTCGATGTTAAATGTAAGCATGTCGAATGTTACCTGGTGGTGGGTGGATGGGTCTCCAGGCATTATAAATCCGTCGCTGATGTTCCTGACATTGAATACCGCAAGCACTATACCATAGTCCTTTTCCATTAGCCTTTCGTGCCTCTTCCTGAGGATTGTCTCTGCTGCCTTCTGAAGGTCTTCGCCAAAATGTGATGGAGGTATGTTTATCGTGTCTTTTATTGTGTATACGTAGAACATAGAATTTCCTCTAGGGTTTATCTTCGCTTAAGATATTAGGAGTTATATTTATTAATACTATCGCAAAGTGCGATTTTGGCTTAGGGTCACTGCGACTAGTCCTTTAGAACGTAGCCTTTTCCGCAGTTCGGTGTCATTAGTGCAGACTTTGGCTCCGGTTCTTTCAGCATACCTTACTATCCAATCGTCAACATTTCCTTCGGATTTTTCCTGCAGGATATGGTTGCTTTGTATCAGGAAGATGGAAGCCGCTGCGTCCTTTGAATTTTTCTTTCCGGAGGTTTTAAGCCTCTCGAGCTCGCGGATTGTGCCGCTTGCTATTGCAATTTCATGGTCGGGAAGAGCCTCAGCAACAATGCCGAACACATCAAGCTTCAATGAAATGCCAAATACTATCGAACTCGTGTCTATTATGATCTTTTTTGCAATGTCCTTTATTGAATCACTGTTGATATATTTGCCAGAAAGGGCTAAATTAGTTAATAGGGAATTATTATTGTTGTTTATGTCGCTTGACATGTATGCTGAAAGCATGATATACGCTTACGAACATCCCCAGCATAAGCGCCGGATTGATGGTGCGGAGGCGAACTTCAGCGAAGAAAACATATCGTGCGGAGACAAAATAACAGTGTATGTAAAGCTCAACGGAAGGGGTATCGAAGAAATGAGCTTCGAGGGCTCGGGATGTGTGATCTCGATGGGATCTGCGGAGATGCTTTCCGGTGAGATGGCAAAAAAGACATTTGATGAAGCAATGGGCTTCGGGAAGGACGACCTCCTTAGGATTATAAACATAGATCCTGGACCTGTGAGAATGCATTGTGCAACGCTTGCACTGAGAGCTTTTAGAAAGGCGCTCTTTATGCATGAAGGCAAGGCGCCTGACCTAGAAACCAAGGAACTCTGATTCTGGAAGAATTTCTGATCCCAAAATTAGCTAAGAATCATTTCTATTTGTACAGTGTCAGGAACAGGTATTCTCATGACCTGCCTAAGGGCAGTGTCGCTTCCATCTATAGATACCAACCACTTATGGACGCGCATCTGCCACCTTTCATAGGTTTTGGATCCGTCCCCACAAGGAGTTTTTCTCGTAGTTACCTTTATCTTTCTTGTTGGAAGCGGTATGGGGCCGTTGCATTTTATGCCAAGAGATTTGGCTATTTCAGCTATCTGCTTGGCTATGTCTCTTGCGGCTGTCTTGTTCCTGCTTATTAGTTTTATTCTTGCTGTTGGCATTTAATCTAAGCCTTCTTTGTAATATCAAGAACTACTCCTGCGGCAACGGTCTGACCCATGTCCCTTATTGCAAACCTTCCAAGCTGAGGGAAATCTCCAAACTTTTCTATGACTATTGACCTTGTAGGCTTTATTTTCACTATTGCAACATCGCCATTCTTTATGAACTCGGGGTTTTGCTGCAATGTTTGGCCGGTCTTAGGGTCCTTCTTTTCAATTATCTCAGTTATTGTTGCTGCTATCTGCGCAGTGTGTATGTGGAATACCGGAGTATATCCTGCAGCTATTGCCTGTGGGTGGTTTATCACCACTATCTGTGCGGTGAATTCCTGCGCTACTGTTGGAGGGTTGCTTGCAGGACCTACCACGTCTCCCCTCTTTATGTCTTTTTTGTCAACGCCCTTAATGTTGAAGCCGATGTTGTCTCCAGGACCTGCCTGAGGCATTTGCTGGTGGTGCATCTCGATTGACTTGACGTCAGTCTTTGCTCCGCTTGGCATTATAACTATCTGGTCTCCAGGCTTTATGACTCCTGTTTCTACTCTTCCGACAGGAACTGTACCGAAGCCTGCTATGCTGTATACGTCCTGTATAGGAAGCCTCAATGGCTTATCCGTAGGCTTCTTTGGAACCTGGAAGGTGTCTATCGCTTCGAGAAGCGTAGGCCCAGTGTACCAAGGCAGCTTATCGGACTTGCTTGAAACGTTTACTCCTTCAAGTCCAGAATAAGGCACAAAGGTTATCTTTGAAACATCATATCCTACAGATTTCAGAAGATCGCTTGCTTTTGCCTTTGTTTCCTCAAACTTTGCTTTGTCGTAATTTGCAGCGTCTATCTTGTTGAGTCCGACGATAATCTGCTGTATACCTAGAACTTTTGCGAGGTATGCGTGCTCCCTTGTCTGCGATTGCACTCCGTCAGGAGTTGATACTACAAGAACCGCGGCGTCTGCCTGGCTTGCTCCTGTTATCATGTTTTTTACGAAGTCCCTGTGTCCTGGAGCATCGATTATAGTGAAGTAGTATTTAGGAGTCTGGAAGTCCCTGTGCATGATGTCTATGGTTATTCCCCTCTCTCTTTCCTCCTTGAGCTGGTCCATGACGAATGCGAATTCGAATGTTGCCCTGTTGTACTTTGTTACTTCGTCCTTTATCTTTTTCATGTCCTGCTCTGTTACGGCCTTTGTATCGTATAACAACCTTCCTACTGTTGTTGACTTTCCGTGGTCTATGTGTCCGATGAAAATCAGGTTCATGTGCGGTTTATCTGCCATTTAATTCACCTATAGTGTTTTTGTTTTAGTATATCTGTCAGGAATGACGCAGAAGGAGTATTTACTCTCGTCGTCATTCTAGCTGTTAAGATAATATCCTATTAACATATATAAAGCTTTCTGGATACATGGGTGTGGGACACAAGTCCCCTTAATCCTTTACGATAATTACATATGCGCGCTTTCCCAGATACTCTTTAGTACAGTCTACTTTCGCGCCGTTGCCGTATGGAGTAACTCTCTTTTCCATAATCACTAGTACTCTTTCCGATAAATTCAGAGATTTTGTAGTTATATTCACTTTCCGCATTTAATCAACATATAGTATGTACATGTAAATACTTAAATACCTTACGGTTAATATATACATGTGATTACGTGACTTACCGAATAACGAACAAGAGATTTTGGAGATTCAAATTGGATCTCAACAATTTGATAAGATACTACAAGGAGAAGTATTCTATAAAAACTGAGAGAAATTGGGCAGAATACGAACGAGATTATAGAAATCGCCTGGAAGCTGCAGTCAGAGAAATAAGACCCATGATCGAGGAAGCGTCGTATGCATTATTGGGAAACACAAAACATATAGGCAGACCTCAGAAGGTTGCGACAGAGGACAAAGTAATGATGTTGTTGTTAAAGGACATTTTTGATACAAGCAACAGAAAAACTGCAAGGTTACTGCCATTATTCAGTGGATTGTCAGAAATTTCGATAACATACAAAACTGTTGAAAGACTCTATTCGGCTCCTTTAGTATCAATGATTGTACATAATATGTTTGTGATCATGATACGGAAACGTGGAATAGTACATGCAGATCTCTCTGGTGATGGTACTGGATACGGACTTACGGTGACAAAACACTATTCCACAAACATTAGAAAATCTAATGGCAAAAAGAAGACATTTGCGTACGCATTCGCATTCCTAGATCTAAAGACAAAAATGTATGTGGGTTATGGTGTTGGTATGAGATCGGAGATGGAGGCGTTTAACAACGCAAAGATGATGATGAAGAGACTTGGCATAGAAGCCGATAGTGTAAGGTTAGATAGGTATTATACATTCCGGTCCATAACCGGTAGATTTGGAAGAAAAACCGCATTCTACATCTTACCGAAGAAGGATACGACCATAAAAGGCACAGAGAAATGGCATAATATCTGGCGGTCGTTTATGGAAGATTCGATGGCATTTCTCAAGGAATATTATAGACGGGAAAATTCAGAGAGCGGGTTTGCCTCGGACAAGAAATCAAACGGTTGGCAGATATGGCAGAGACGCACAGACAGAATTGCAACAGCAATAATGTGTAAAGGAGTTTGGCATAACCTTCTTTTATTGAGTAAGAAATGACTTATGTCCCACACCCTGGATACATGGGTGTGTGTTGTCCTGAATTAAGGTTCTCGCGATATGGAATTATAAGCATTAATGAAATATATGATGATCGTGTGGTGTTATGGGTGTCAAGGAAAAAATGGGCAGTGAAATTGCTAACATAAGAAAAGAAAGCCTGAACAAGATAACTACGCTCATTGTTACCGCCTTCGGGCTGGTTGCAGCGCTTGCATGGAACAGCGCAATACAGAGTGTGTTTTCAAGGTTCTTCGGGCCTGCTACAGATATGGTCGCCTTGATTGGCTATGCGATATTTGTTACTTTAATAGCAGTAATTGTTACAATATATCTTACAAGACTTGCCGCCAAGCAGCAGTAAACAGAACTTAGACTTGCACGTATTGTTTGCACGTTGTGGGATATTGAAGGATATGGGATTCGTTTATGCAGTTTTGCCTATGCCGCATTCCAGAAGCGGCTGCAGAACAACAAAATAAGCCTTCACATGTTGGAGGACCTAAAATATCAGGAGGATTTGAAAATTGTACGGGCCCGGTGGGATTTGAACCCACGACTTATTGGTTAAGAGCCAACCACTCTGACCGACCTGAGTTACGGGCCCGCTTTGCTCCGAAGTTATGCGCTTGCTGATACATGTATTTTGTTCCGCTTGATTTTATATCCTTTCCAATTCTATATACCTTTGCACATTTGCTTTGTGTTTGAAAGAGTATGGAAGAGTTTGAAAAATAGAAGATTGCAAGCACATATATTTGATTTTTTTGCTTTTGATTACAGTGTTCACCACCAACAAACAGCACAGGATTTTCCGCAGGGTTTGTTAAATTGT
>JAJZIZ010000062.1 GCA_021846005.1 Microcaldota archaeon | reverse complement strand
GGCTATGTGCGGAACCAGCGGCGGCGGCTTCTCGCTCATGGTAGAGGGCCTAGGGCTCGCCGGAATGCTTGAGACCCCGCTTGTTGTTGTTGAATCGCAGAGGACAGGCCCGAGCACAGGATTGCCGACCAAGACAGAGCAGGGAGACCTTCTTTTCGTCATGCACGCGTCGCAGGGAGAATTCCCGAGGATAGTTGTTGCGCCGAGGAGCGTGGAAGAGGCTTTCTACATAGGCAGTGAGGCATTAAATCTTGCAGACAGATACCAGTGCCCGGTAGTAATACTGATGGATCTTTACATTTCAGAACACGTCGAGACTGTAGACGGCTTTAATGTTGAAGCTGTAAGCATAGACAGGGGAAAGATTGCAGCAAGCAACCCTGAAGAAGGAAGGTTCAAGAGATATCTTTATACTGAAGACGGAATATCGCCAAGGTCGCGTCCGGGAATACCAGGCACCGAATTCGTTGCCCCCAGTGACGAGCACGATGAGTACGGAGACCTTGTCAGCGACGCTCTGTCAGGAATTGACAAGCACGTGGAAACAAGAAGGAAGATGATGAAGAAGAGAATGAGCAAGATAGATACCATGCTCAAGAATGAAAAGGTCTTTGTTCCGGGCATATACAAGGAAGACTCGGATGTCTTCCTGGTAACTTTCGGCTCTACAACCGAACCAGCAATAGAGGCAGCAGACATGCTTAGCCGCAAGGGCATCAAGACAGGAGTGATATCCTTCAGCTACCTTATGCCCTTGGATAAGGAAAAAACACGGGCAATGCTTAAAGGCAGGAAATTGATAGATGTTGAGGTCAATTACACCGCACAGCTAGCACAGGTCATAATGATGAATACAGGAATAGATATAGAGAAAAGAATACTGGAATATGATGGTGAGGCAGTCACAGGAGAGTTGATAGCAGAGAAGGCGCTTCCTCTAATAAAGGAATTGTCAGGGTGAAAAAATGGTAATAGAAGCAACTACAAAACAAGTTTATGCGTCAGGAGTCAAGCCAATATGGTGCCCGGGATGCGGAGATTATGGGGTCTTTGCCGCGATAACAAAGGCGCTTACAGATCTTAAAGTCGATAAGAGCAATGCAGTCGTAGTATCAGGAATAGGATGCAGCTCTGCCATGCCGCAGACATTCGGAACATACGGAATGCACAGCCTCCACGGAAGGCTGCTGCCTGTAGCTTCCGGAGTCAAGCTTGCAAACCATGACCTTACAGTAATAGGCACAGGAGGAGACGGAGACGGATATGGAATAGGCGTGGGCCACCTTATCCACACGGCGAGGAGAAACATAGACCTTACATACATAGTAATGGATAACGAGACATACGGGCTTACGACGGGACAGACATCGCCTACTGCGGCAATGGGCCATAAGACAAAATCCACTCCTTTCGGAGCCATTGAAATGCCTGTGAGCCCGCTGGCTCTTGCGATAAGCGCAGGCGCCACATATGTCGCAAGAGGATTTTCAGGCGATACTGTCCACCTTGCAGAACTTATAAAGGGAGCAATACAGCACAAGGGATTTGCCCTTGTCGATGTCTTCAGTCCATGCGTAACATTCAACCATGACAACACTTACGAATGGTTCCGCCCTAGGATCTACAAGCTGGACCAATCCAACCATGATCCTTCAAACCTTGCATCTGCATTCGGCAAGGCAGTTGAGGACTCGCAGAGCGACTGGGAGAAGATACCGATAGGCCTTTTCTACAAGGCAGATAGGCCTTCGTACGAGGAATTAGACATAACGCTCAAAAATGGACCGCTGATAAAGCAGCCTTTGCCTACAAAGGAACAGATAGTAAGCATGCTGGAAGAGCATAAATGATCCATTGGAGATATTGCAGGCATGCGCCAGAATTGATGCCGAAAAAACTGGCAATGTTAGGAAACTTGACAGGATAATATACGCATTTATGACGTTATTGCATAGTTCCGGTTTGGAGATGACATGTGGGATTTGATCGCCTTCGAATTGTCCTCTGTGAATTTCTTGCCGTTGTTATGATGTTTTCTATAAGTCTCACGCAAGATGTAGCCTGTTTTGTTGCCATATTTCCAATTAAAAACTTCGAGGTAAAAAACTAAGAGAGACAAATTTCTCGCGCATCTTTGAGTTATACGATACTGCAGAAAAATACGAAATTTTAAATATGTGTTTACACATAATTCAAATAGTGATGGCGATGGTTAATATAACCTTATCTGTTTCAGAACAGTTATATAAGAAAATGAAGAAGCATACCGAACTCAGGTGGAGTGATATCGCTAGACTTGCGTTTGAAAAAAAACTATTAGAGCTGGATTTGATTGAAAGACTGCTCAAGAATAGCCGGCTTACGGAAAGAGATGCGGAGATTATAGGCAATAGAGTAAAGGCACAGATACGTAAGAGGCTGGAGCATGATATTGGTAACTGATACAAACAGAATAATTGCCGCCCTAATCAAAGATTCATTAAGCAGGAAGATAATATATTCTGACAAATTTATACTGCTTGCGCCTTCTTTTGCAAAAACAGAAGTTGAGAACAATAAGAGAGAGATTTTGGAAAAGACCAATTTGCCAGAAACCACATTTGACAGCCTATTTGCCTTGATCCTGAATAATATTTATATAGTAGATGACTCGATATTGAGATATAAATTCGATGATGCCAAAAAAATTATGGATAAGGTAGATCCGAGTGATACGGCCTTCGTGGCACTTGCGTTGGCTATAAAAAATGATGGCATCTGGAGTGATGATATAGACTTTCAGAGACAGAAAGCAATAAAAGTTTGGAGGACTGAAAATCTGATAAGATATCTTTAGAAAAGATTTAACAATGTGGGCGGAAGATCCCACATGCTTTAGCAGTCGGATGAATTGTTGATTTTTATGGCTGAGAACACTACAATAAAGGCAAGAACAAAGTATGACATT